>NC_021885.1:300000-459399 GCF_000441555.1 Candidatus Profftella armatura
TTGCCCAAGTAATGTAATTTCTTTTACTCCCTGTGAAATAAGTTCATATATTTCGTTTATTATACTATTAAATTTTCTAGAAACTTCTTCGCCTCTAGTGTAAGGAATTATACAATAACTACAGTATTTGCTGCAACCTTCTATAATAGATACAAAAGCAGTAATTCCATTAATTTTAGCTGGAGGCATATAGTCAAATTTTTCAATTTCTGGAAAATTAATATCAATTTGTGTTTTACCACTAATTTTACGTTTATAGATCATTTGAGGTAATCTATGTAAAGTTTTTGGTCCAAATATTATATCAACATATGGTGCTCTTTTTAAAATAGCTTGACCTTCTTGCGATGCAACACATCCACCAACACCAATCAATAAATTAGGTTTTTTTAATTTCAGTTTATATAATCTACCTAAGTTAGAAAAAATTTTTTCTTGAGCTTTAATACGTACAGAGCATGTATTAAGCAAAATAATGTCAGCTTCTTCTGGATCATTAGTTTTAATAATATTATTCGAATAGTTTAATATGTCAAAAATTTTATTTGAATCATATTCATTCATTTGACATCCAAAAGTTTTAATAAATAATTTTTTTTGCATAATACTTTTATAAATTTATTTTTATAGTAATTTTTTTCGATATTTTATATGAAATTATACGAATAATAAAATAACAAAATATAATAAAAATAATATTATTTTTATTAAATTTTATATATTTAATTTTTATTAAATAAATAAATAATTTTAAAATTTATTTTCATATTTTCTATTTTCACAAAAATCTTTTACAAATTTTTCAAAAATATTATTATTGATAGATAATCTAATTTTTCTCATTAATTGAAAATAATAATATAAATTATGAATAGTATTTAATCGAGATCCTAATATTTCCCCTTTTCTATGCAAGTAATGTAGATAGGATCGTGAAAAATTTTTACAAGTATAACAATTACAACTATAATCCAACGGATTTTTATCAAATTTATATCGAGCATTTTTAATTTTAATATTACCAAAATTAGTAAATAATAAACCATTTCTTGCATTACGCGTTGGTATTATACAATCAAACATATCAATACCATTTGAAACCGCCATTATTATATCCTCAGGAGTTCCGGCGCCCATAAGATAATGCGGTTTATCAATTGGTAATTTTGGTCCAATATATTGTAATATTTTTATCATTTTTTTTTTGGGTTCCCCAACTGATAAGCCCCCTATAGCAAAACCATCAAAACCAATTTCTTTTAGTTTTTCTAGGGATTCATCTCGTAAATTTTTAAACATACCTCCTTGTACTATACAAAATAAAGAATTTTTATTATTTATTTTATAAAATTCTTCTTTAGACCTTTGCGCCCAACGCAATGACATTTTCATTGAATTTTCTACTTCATTTTCACTAAGAATGCGATTATAAATTTTATATGGCGTGCATTCATCAAGTTGCATTACAATATCGGAATTTAATATTTTTTGAATTTTCATAGATATTTCTGGTGATAGAAATAATTTATCCCCATTAATTGGAGAAAAAAAATAAATTCCTTTTTCAGTTATTTTATTTCTTTTACTTAAAGAAAAAACTTGAAACCCACCAGAGTCAGTAAGAATCAACCTATTCCAATTTATAAATTTATGTAAACCACCAAATTTAGAGATTACATCCAATCCAGGACGCATCCATAAATGAAAAGAATTATTCAATATAATATTATATTTCATTTCTATAAGTTCCAATGGAGATATTGCTTTGACTGATCCATAAGTACCTACAGGCATAAAAATTGGTGTTTTTACAAAAAAATTATTTAATTTAATAATACCACTTCGTGCGTTTCCACTTGTTGTTAATATTTTAAAATTTAACATAAAATTTATACTTTAAAAAATATTTTATATATCCTGTATATTAATATGCAATATTCGAAAAATTACGATATTGTAAAGTAATTTAATTCAGTAAAAAAATTAAGAATAAAATATAAATTTTAATTTTCAATATTCATATTATGTATAAAATATTATTAAATAAATTTATCATATAATCTTTTAAATAATTAAATATTTTTTATTGATCTTGTTGATAAAAAATTATTTTTTAAAATTTTATATATAAATTATAAAAACAGAATAACAAATTGTAAAAGAATATTTTTAAAATATTTTTAATAATTAATGAAATTTTATTCAATATAAAATTTTTATAAAATAAAATTGTATAAATTAAAATAAATATATTAAACTGTGTTCCATCTATAAATTTTTTGCTATATAAAGGAGAACATTAAATGGCGCGAATTTGTCAAATAACAAAAAAAAAACCAATAGTCGGTAATAATGTTTCTCATGCAAATAATAAAACCAAACGAAGATTTTTACCTAATTTACATAATCATCGTATTTTTATTGATTCTGAAAATCGTTGGATTTCTCTTCGTATTTCAAATTCTGGTTTGCGAATTATTAACAAAATTGGTATACATGCAGTTTTATCTAATATGAAAAAAAATAATAAAAAATAATATTATAAACATTATAAAATAAAAGGAAAAAATTATTTACAATGGCTAAATCAGGACGCGATAAAATTAAATTACAATCTACTGCTGGTACTGGACATTTTTATACAACAACTAAAAATAAACGTTCTACATTAAAAAAAATTAAAATAATGAAATTTGATCCAAAAATAAGAAAACATGTTTTTTATAAAGAAAAAAAAATAAAGTAATTAAATTTTTAATATTTTGAAAATAAAATGCCATTTTTAATGGCATTATTAATATTTAATTTTTAAAAATATATTTTAATTATTAGAATTCTTAAATTTTAATAACTGTTCTTGTAATTTATGTAAAATAGTAGAAAGATTATTAATTCGTTCTTGTTCTTTTACTATTATTTTTTTTGGAGCTTTTTTTATAAAAAATTCATTATTAATATTTTTTTGTGCTCTATTAATTATAATACTAATTTTATTAATTTCTTTAGAAATACGTTCTTTTTCTTCTATAATATTTATTTTTGCAATTAGCATAAATTTAATATTATCAAAAATAATAACAGGAGATATTGAGTTAACAGGTAAGGCATTAACTACTTTTATATTTGATAATTTTGCTAATTCCTGAAGATATGGAAAAAATGATATTAAATAATTATCATTATTTTTTGATTCTATATATAATGGTATACGGGATGCAGGAGATAATTTCATTTCTCCTCTTAAATTTCTGCATGCATTAACATATATCTTTAATTGTTTTATCCATTTTTCAGATTTTTTATCTATCTTATTTAAATTAATTGTTGGATAATTTTGAACCATAATTGATTTTTTTTTTTCATTAATTTTTCCATTTTTTAATGGAAAAATTTTTTGCCATAAATCCTCAGTTATAAATGGAATAATTGGATGAGCTAAACGTAATAAAGTTTCCAGTACATATAATAAGGTATTACAAGTATTTAATTTGCAATATTTATCATTACTTTTTAATTGAATTTTAGCGATTTCTAAATACCAATCACAATATTCATGCCATATAAATTTATAAATAGCTGATGCAATATTATCAAAACGATAATTAGAAAACTCTTTTCTAATCTTTAAATTTGTTTTTTGTAATAAAGAAATAATCCAACGATCAGCTTTTAATAATTTTATTTTTTTATTATTAATATTTTTATATTCAATAGAATTATAATTGCAAGATAAAACATTAATTTGTACAAAACGAGCAGCATTCCATAATTTATTACAAAAATTACGATAACCTTGACAGCGTTTTAAATCGAAATTAATATTACGTCCTAATGTTGATAAAGAAATAAATGTAAAACGTAGTGCATCAGCCCCAAATGCAGATATTCCATTTGGAAATTCTTTTTTTGTTATTTTTGTTATATCATTTATTTTTTTTAAATCTTCTAATGCATAAACACGTTTCTCAATTAAATCTTTTAGTTTAATGCCATTTATTACATCCATTGGATCTAGTATATTATTTTTTGATTTAGACATTTTTTTACCATGACTATCTCGTACAAGACCATGTATATAAACTTTTTTAAATGGAATTTTCCCTGTAAAATGAGTAGTCATCATAATCATTCTTATAACCCAAAAAAATAAAATATCAAATCCTGTAATTAAAATAGAATATGGAATATAAAATTTATATTCTTGTGTTTTTTTTTTAGGCCATCCTAATATCGAAAAAGGCAAAATAGAAGAAGAAAACCAAGTATCTAGTACATCTTCGTCTCTATATATTTTTTTTTTACCAGCTTGAATTTGTGCATCAAATTCATTACGAGCTACATAAATTTTTCCATCTTCATCATACCATACTGGAATTTGATGCCCCCACCATAATTGACGAGATATACACCAATCTTCAATATTATTTAACCATTTTTTATAAATATTATTCCAATCTTTAGGAATTAATTTTATTTCATTATTTTTAATTTTTTCTAAAGCTACTTCTGCAATTGATTTCCCAGAAAAATATGTTTCTTTTGGGGTAGGTTTATTGACAGCAATAAACCATTGATTTGTTAACATAGGTTCAATTATTGATCCCGTACGATCTCCTCTAGGTATTAATATTTTATGAGCTTTAATTTGTTCTAATAAACCCATATTATTAAGATCATTAATAATTTTTTTACGAGCAATAAATCGATCTAATTTATGATATACAATAGGTATAATATCCTTTTCTATTATTTTAGCATCTGATGTAAATATATTAATTTGTGGTAAATTATGTTTTTTTCCTATTATATAATCTATAAAATCATGCGCAGGTGTAATTTTCATACAACCTGTCCCGAATGTTTTATCAATATATTCATTTTCTTCAATAATAGGAATATAACGATTACATAATGGTAATTTTAGTAATTTACCGATTAAATGAGTATAACGTTTATCGTTTTTTGATACCGCCACTGCAGTATCCCCTATAATTGTTTCTGGTCGAGTAGTAGCAACTGTAATAAAATCACTGTTGTCAGCTAATGGATAACGAATATACCATATAAAACCATCTTCTTCTTTTGATACAACCTCTAAATCAGATATTGCGGTATTTAATTTTGGATCCCAATTAACTATGCGTTTACCACGATAAATTAAACCTTGTTCAAATAATTTTACAAAAACTTCTGTAACAACACTAGATATGTTTTCATTCATTGTAAAATATTCTTTACTCCAATCAATTGATATTCCTAATTGTCGCATTTGATTAGATATATTAAAACTAGATTTTTTTTTCCATTCCAATATTTTTTCAATATATTTTTTTCTACCAATATCTTGTCTTGTTATTTTTTTTATATCAAGTTCACGCTCAATTATCATTTGAGTAGCAATACCTGCATGATCAAATCCAGGAATCCATATTGTATTAAATTTACGCATTCTATGATAACGAACTAAGCTATCTGTAATAGTTTGATTAAATGCATGCCCCATATGCAAAATACCAGTAATATTTGGGGGTGGAAGTTGTAAAACAAAAAAAGGGTTTTTTGAATTTATGACTTGGGTAAAATATCCTCGTTTTTCCCATTCTTTTTTCCAAAAATTTTCAATTTTATTTGATTCAAAAGACTTTATTAATTCCATATATCTTTTTATAAAAATTAATTTTTATTTTTTAATAACAATAGAACTTAAAAAATTTAAATCTACAAATATTTTTTATAAAATAATATTTGTAGATTTAACATTTTTAAATAATTTAAAGAATATAAATTTAAATATAATTTTTTTTGAAATTTTTAAATACAAAATTCCAATTAATTATATCTAAAAAATTTTCTATATATCTCAAGCGATTATTTCGATAATCAATATAGTAAGCATGCTCCCAAACATCCATTGTTAATAACGGAATATCAGAAGTATTTAAAGGTGTAATAGCATTTGATGTATTAATAATTTCAAGTAAATTATTATTTTTTTTTACAAGCCAAACCCATCCAGAACCAAAATTCTTCATTCCAAATTCTATAAAATTTTCTTTAAATTTTTTTAAAGATCCCCACTTATTTTTAAGTGCAATAATTAATTGATTATCAATTTTTATATTACTTTCTGGGGACATGCATTTCCAATAAAATGAATGATTCCAAACTTGTGCTGCATTATTAAAAATAGAACCAGAAGAACTTTTAACAATTTCTTCAATGGACATATTTTCAAAATTTGTATTTTTAATTAATTTATTCAAATTATTTAAATAATTTTTATGATGTTTATTATAATGAAATTCTAATGTTTCTTGTGATATTTTTGGAGAAAGTGCATCGAATTTGTATGGCAATTTTGATAGACTATGTATCATAATGTATTTCCTTTTTATTTTAAAAATTAATTATCTATATAATAATAGTTCATATTATAATATATATCTATTTTTTAAAAAATAATCATAATTAAATTTTAAATTTAAATTATAATATAATATATAAAACAAATTAAAAACTTAAAAATAATTTATTGAATAATTTTAAAAAATATGCGTCTTATTATTTTAGGTGCACCTGGATCAGGAAAGGGCACACAAGCAATGTTTATTAAAAAAAAATTTCATATTCCTCAAATTTCCACAGGTGAAATATTAAGAGATGTTATAAGATCGAACAATAAAAATAATTTTAAAAATAAAATTTATAACGATATAAAAAAGGGTAATTTAATTTCAGATAATATTATTATTGATTTAGTCATAAATCGTTTGAAATGTTCAGATTGTATTAATGGGTATTTATTAGATGGTTTTCCTAGAACTTTATCACAAGCTCATGCCATGAAAGAAGCGGGTATTATTATTGATAATATATTAGAAATTTATGTTTCTGATTCGGAAATTATCGAGAGAATAATTGGTCGTCGTATACATGCTTCTTCTGGACGTATTTATCATAATAAATTTAATCCACCTAAAATTCATGGAAGAGATAATATTACTGGCGAATTACTTGTTCAACGTGATGATGATACAATTGAAGTAATTAAAAATCGTTTATCTATTTATCATAAACAAAAAAAAATTTTATTAGATTATTATAAAAATTTAGAAACTTTTAAAATTTTTGGTTTTCCAAGGTATCATAGAATAAATGGTTCTTTTTCAATAGATCAAGTACGCAACAATATTTTTTCTATATTAATAAAAAATTAAACTAATATAATCTATGATTAGATCATATCAAGTATAATAATATAAAAATTTATATGAAATTTTCAATTTTAATTATTAATTCTGTTGAAAAACTTTTAAATAAAATTCTTAAATTCACCTGTTCTCCAAATAAATTACTATCTAATTATTTTCGTAAATATAAAAAATTAGGAATTTTTGAAAGAAATATTATTTCTAAAGCTGTTTATAACTTATTATATAATAAATCTATATATTTTTATTTTATTCATAATGAATTTGGTAATAAAACTGTATCATTACGTAATTTAACTTTATTTTGTTTAAAAGATTTGGTTAATATTTCTTGTATTGAGGGATTATCTAAAAAAGAATTTTATTTCTTTAATAAAAAAATTGATTTTAATTTAGCTCCACCGTTAATAAAAAGTAATTTCCCAGAATGGTTATTTACTAAATTAGTAGACCAATATGGAGAATCAGAAACCTTAGAGTTGTCTAAAAAAATAAATCAATCAGCTTCCTTAGATTTAAGGGTTAACTTATTAAAATCAAAAAGAGAAATAATTATTAAAAAATTATTAGATTTTTCTATTTTTTGCAACCCTACTCCTTATGCACCATTTGGTTTAAGAATAACAAAAAAAGTTTCTCTAAAAAAAATATATCTCTTTACAAAAGGTATCATTGAAATTCAAGATGAGAGCAGTCAGTTACTTACTCATATTATTGAAGTAAAACGAGGAGAATTAATAGTTGATTTTTGTGCTGGGTCTGGAGGAAAAACACTTGCTATTGGTTCTTTAATAAGAAATACTGGATATATATATTCACTTGATATATCTAAAAAAAAAATAGAAGAATTAAAAAAAAGAGTCATTCGTAGCGGATTATCTAACGTATATCCTATTGTAATTAAAAATGAAAATGACATTAAAATTAAATTTTTAGAAAACAAAGCTAATAGAGTTTTAGTTGATGCTCCATGTAGCGGATTAGGTACACTACGTCGTAATCCTGATATCAAATGGTATCAAAAACCTTTTTTTATAGATAAGATAAATAATACACAAATTAATATTTTAAATAATGCATCTAAGTTGGTAAAAATAAAAGGATATTTAATTTATTCTACATGTAGTATCTTAAAAGAAGAAAATGAAGATATTGTAGATAAATTTATGGCAATTAATAAAAATTTTTGTTTAATACCGATTAAAAATATATTAAAAAGACAAAAAATAAAATTATTAATTAATGATAACTACTATTTTAAGTTATTAACTAATATTCATAATACTGATTGTTTTTTTGCTGCAATTATGAAACGTATTAAATGAAACATACCAAAGGCGGGAGTCGGAATTGAACCGGCATATACGGCTTTGCAGACCGTTGCATAACCATTCTGCCACCCCGCCATATTATATATTTTAGCGGGAAAAGAGTCTCGAACTCTCGACCTCAACCTTGGCAAGGTTGCGCTCTACCAACTGAGCTATTCCCGCATTATTAAAATACAAAGTTAGATTTTATAGATATATTTGTATTTTTGTCAATAAAATAACTTTTATTTTCATGGAAAAATTTGTATGAATTTAAATATAAAACAATCACAAATAATTTTACATACAATTTTTAAAAAATAAAATTTTTAAAAATAAAAATTTTATTAAAGTAATTTTCTATTAATAAAAATATAAAAAAATTATTCTATATTAAATTATTTAAAATAAAAAAATTTATTATTAATAATTATAACATTTTAATTATTTTTTTATTTCATTAAATTTTTTTTTAAATCTTTAGGTAAAATAATTAAATTACTAGTATTTGTCTTATTTAAATTATTATCAGTTAAAAATAATTTTTCTGAAGAAAATGAAATTTTTATTATAGAAGATCTTACTAAATTTAATGCTAAATTAGCAGCCATTTGTTCACCGGAACGACGACTTGGGCCAATACCACAAGTTTTAATTTTTAATTTTGGAATTATACATATAATTTCAAATTTTTGATTATGAGCAGCGCCATAAGTAGCTAAAATTTTATATTCTGGTAATGGAATTTTTCTTTTTTGCAAATACTCCTGTAAAAGAGTTTTAGAATCTTTTCCGGTTATTATTGAATTAATTGAATTCAGAACAGTTTTATATAGAGAATAAATTACTTTTTGCACATTTCCAAAGTGAGAATCTAAAAAAATTGCACCAAATATTGCCTCTAAAGTATCAGCTAAAATAGATGGTCTATTGCACCCACCAGATTTTATTTCACCATCACCAAGCAATAGAAATTTTGATAATTCTAATTTTTTAGCGATTTCATATAATGTTTGTTGTTTTACTAAATTAGATCGAAAACGTGATAAATCACCTTCATTTATTGAATTATAATGCTCAAATAGTAATGAAGCAATTACGCAATTTAAGATAGAATCACCAAGAAATTCTAATCTTTCATTATGAATACTACTATAGCTACAATGCGTTAATGCTTGCCTTAAAATATCGGTATTTTTAAATGTATATCCTAATCGATGCTCTAATGATAGATACCACATGATATCATTCATTTTTTTATCTGACATGCATATTCTTTTTAAAAATTCATCTATGTAAAAAAATTTTTCAAAAAAATATCTTATATGAATTAAAACAATAATAACAACTATAAAAAACTATTATTTTTATTATATTCAATAATAAAATATTATATGAAATAATGTAATTAAAATTTTTAATATTAAAAAAAAATAAATTTTTAAGAGAAATTATAAAAAATTTTTATGACATTTAATTTTTTAATTTATCTTTTATAATGTTTAATTACTTTTTTACAATAAATAATTACATATTTATTTAGATTATTAATATTAAAAATTTTTTAAAAAATTGGCAAAAAAATTTTATAATTAAATTTATTTACTAAAATTTAATTTCCTGATTATAAATTAAATAATATTGAATTAAATTAAATTATAAAAGATTAATATGAAAAATAAACAAAAAATAAAGACAACTATAATAATTAAAAAAATTTTTTAAATATTTTTAATAAAATATTTTTTATATTTTATATTTTCAAAAAAAATTATATTGAAAAACAAAATAATATGAGTAATTATAATTAAAATAAATTTTTATAAAAATAGTATTAACTTAAAATTTATTTTTTTTATCTATCTTTAATATCGCTAAAAAAGCTTCTTTAGGTATCCCAACAACACCTATTTGTTTTAAATTTCTTTTTCCTGCTTTTTGTTTTTCAAGTAATTTTTTTTTTCTACTAATATCTCCTCCATAACATTTTGCAAGTACATTTTTTCGTAAAGATTTTACATTTTCACGTGCAATAATATTTGATCCAATAGTGGCTTGAATAGTTACATCAAACATTTGTCTTGGTATTAATTCTTTCATTTTATCTACTATAGCTTTTCCTTTGTGTCTACTATTAATTCGATGTGAAATACTCGAAAGAGCATCAATTTTTTCATTATTTATTAATATATCAAGCTTAACAACATCAGAAGATCGATATTCTTTAAATTCATACTCCATAGAAGCAAAACCATGAGAAATAGATTTTAAAGTATCAAAAAAATCAAATATTATTTCGGACATAGGAATTTCATATGTTAATTTTACATGCATACCATGATAATCTATATTAATTTGTATACCTCTTCTATGGATACATAATTTCATAATAACCCCAACATATTCTTTTGGTGTATATAAATTAATTATAACAATTGGTTCCTGAATTTCTAAAATTTTAACTGTTTCTGGTATTTGAGAAGGATTATCTATCATTAATATAGTATTATTTTTCATTAAAACCTTGTAAATTACAGTTGGGGCAGTAGTAACTAAATCAATATTAAATTCTCTTTTTAATCTTTCTTGAACTATTTCCATATGTAATAAACCAAGAAATCCACAACGAAATCCAAAACCTAATGCTTGAGATTTTTCTATATTATATTTTAATGCTGAATCATTTAATTTAAGTTTTTCTAATGATTTTTTTAAGATATTAAATTCATTATTTTTTAATGGAAATAATCCAGAAAATACTTGTGGTTGAACTTTTTTAAATCCTGGTAATACATTTAAAGATGGAAAGTTTGCTGATGTTATAGTATCTCCAACTTTTGCTATTTTTACTTCTTTAATTCCAGCCACAATAAAACCAACTTGTCCCGCTGATAATGATAAACATTGATATGATTTTGGAGTAAAAATTCCGATATTCTCTACTAAATGCTTTGTACCATTGGACATTAATAAAATTTTTTCTTTAATATGCAATTTACCATTAATCACACGAACCAACATTACTACACCAACATAATTATCAAACCATGAATCAATAATTAAAGCTTGTAAAGGAGCATTAATATTACCTTTAGGATACGGAATTCTATAAATTAAATTTTCTAATATTTCTAAAACACCAAAACCAGTTTTACCGGAACAAAATATTGCGTTTTTAGAATTAATTCCAATTATATTTTCTATTTCTAAAAGAGTATTATTTATATTTGCATTAGGTAAATCAATTTTATTTAATACCGGTATTACTTTAACATTCATGTCAATTGCCATATAACAATTCGCAACAGTTTGAGCTTCAACTCCTTGAGTTGCATCAATTAATAATAGAGCTCCTTCACATGCAGATAATGAACGATTAACTTCATAACTAAAGTCAACATGACCAGGTGTATCTATTAAATTTAAATTATAAATTAAACCATTTTTTGCTTTATATGATAAAGCGGCGGTTTGGGCTTTTATAGTAATTCCTCTTTCTCGTTCAATATCCATAGAATCTAAAACCTGAGATTCCATTTCTCGAGTAGATAATCCTCCACAAATTTGAATAATACGATCTGCTAATGTTGATTTTCCGTGATCAATATGAGCGATAATAGAAAAATTTCGTATATTTTTCATTTTTTTTATTTTTTAGAAAATTATAAATATTAATTATAGTAATTTTACTCGGATAAACTTACGTTTTCCAACTTGTAATACAAAAGTACCACTATTTAATTGTAAATTTTTATCACTAATTATAACTCCATTAACGCGAATTCCCCTTTGCTCAATCATTCTTAGTGCGCTAGAAATAGAGGGACATAAGTTAATTTTTTTAAGTAAATTTCCAATATAAAATGGTGCACCATGTATTTCTAATTCCGGAATATTATCTGGAATCTCACCTTTAGAACGTTTTATAAAATCATATAAAGCATTTTTAGCCGCAGATTTTGAATGAAAACGAGTTACAATTTTTTTAGCTAAAATAATCTTAAAATCACGAGGATTTTTTCCGGCAATAATTTCTGTTTTAAAATTAGAAATAGTATTTAAGGAATATTTAAGTATTAATTCATAATAACGCCACATCATTGAGTCAGATATGCTCATTATTTTAGCAAACATAATATTACTCGGCTCAGTAATACCAATATAATTATCTTTGGATTTTGACATTTTCTGAATTCCATCTAAACCCTCTAATAATGGCATTGTTAAAGTACATTGGGGTTCTTGAAAATAATTTCTTTGTATTTCTCTAGCAATTAATAAATTAAATTTTTGATCTACTCCTCCTAATTCAAGATCAGATTTTAATGCCACTGAATCATAACCTTGAATTAGAGGATATAAAAATTCATGTATTGAGATTGATATTCCATTTTTATATCTTTTTGTAAAATCATCTCTTTCCATCATACGAGCTACATTATAACAAGATGTTAATTTAATAATATCTTTTGCACTTAATTTATTACACCATTTAGAATTATAACAAATCTTAGTTTTTTCTATATCTAATATTAAAGAAATTTGTGAAAAATAAGTTTGCGCATTAAAATTAATTTGTTCATCTGTTAATAATGGACGAGTAATATTTTTTCCAGTTGGGTCACCAATTATTGCAGTAAAATCTCCAACTAAAAAAATTACCTGATGACCTAGATTTTGTAATTGATGCAATTTATCTAAAACTATAATATGTCCCAAATGTATATCAGGACTAGTTGGATCAAATCCAAGTTTAATACGTAAAGGTTTATTTGTATTTTCAGAACGTATTAATTTTTTTATAAGCTCTTCTTCCAATAATAATTCTTTAGTGCCATTTTTAATTATTTCTAATGAATTAAATATTTTATCAGATATAAGAAAAGGTTTTATTGAAGAGTTATTTTTAATTTTATATTTTAATTTAGAATTCATTCATAATAATTTAGTTATTTTTAAAAAATTTTTTATTAATAATTTTTATCACATTTTTATATAAAATTTTAAAAAATTTTTGTGTATTAATAGTTTAAAATTATTTAATTATTCATTTGAAAATTAAATTGATATAAATTTAAATTTATTATACCCTAAGAATTAATTAATAAATTTTTTTAAATATATAAAAGAGAAAAATTTTAAATTTATTACATAAATATGACTTTATTACCTATTATTTATTATCCAGATATACGTTTAAAAAAAATAGCAGAACCGATTACAAAGTTTGATATAAATTTAAAAAAAATAATTTTTAATATGACAGAAACTATGTATCATGCTATGGGAATTGGTTTAGCTGCTTCACAGGTTGATATACATAAACAATTATTAATATTAGATATTTCAAAAAATAATAATCAATTACAGGTTTTTATAAATCCAAAAATTATATGGTATAGCAAGGAAAAACAAATTTATAATGAAGGTTGTTTATCATTACCTGGGATATTTAATAAAATAAAACGATCTAAACGTATTCGAGTACATGCATTAAATATTGAAGGAAAAATGTTTGAAATAATAGCTGAAGGATTGTTAGCAATTTGTTTGCAACATGAAATAGATCATTTAAATGGAAAAATATTTATTGAATATTTATCTAATTTTAAAAAAGAAAGAATTATAAAAAAATTTTTGAAAAATATTAAAAAATAAAATTTAAATTTTATAAAATTATAAACGATGACTTCGATCGTATCGTAAAAATTTATTAGGAAATTTTATATATTTACCTAATACTAGTATTTTAAATAATTCTCCCATCTCTCCTAAAGAAATTAATTTTTTTACACTATTGGTTTTTTTTAAATATTGTAAAATATTATTTTTAAGCATAAATTGAGATAAAATACTACAAATACCAGAATTTATTAAAAATCCAGATTGACTTGTGTAATTTAATAAATCTAATCCGTTATCAGTTGCTATTTTTGCAATTGCTGTAAAATCAATATGAGAAGTTATATCTTGTAAACCAGGTAAATAAAATGGATCAAAATGCATATTATGTTTATAATGACACATCAAAGTCCCTTGAGATCTTTGATCTAAATAATATTCATGAGATGGAAATCCATAATCTATCAACAAAATTAATACACTATTATTTTTTGATTGATTTTTTTTGTTATTTATTAATGTTTTTGCTAATGATTTTATAAATTTTATAGCAACTGAATGTATTTCTGTTAAATATCCAATTGGAAGAAATTTTGCATTAGTTATTTGTTTAATAAAATTTAAATCACAAGGACGATCTTTAAATACAAATTTTCCTTTTTTTTTATTATTAATCCATGTAACGCCTCTTTCATACCAATAATTTATACCTTTTCTTACTAAAGATACTGGCATAGCATCTAATACTTCATTTAATATAATTAAACCAGAAAAATTCTTTGGACAACTATTCAGCCATTCTACATTTGTAAAATTAATTAACATTTTTTTTTGTCTATTACGCAATTTAGGAGATATTTCAATAATAATATATTTTTTAAGTTTAATATTAAATAAACTAAATGCAGTAAGAATATCTTTAGCTAATTTTCCACTACCAGATCCAAATTCTATTATTATAGGTTCAGTTTGTTCAAAAATTTCTATTGCTAATTTAGTTAATGTTATACCAAAAAATGATGAAATTTCAGGTGCTGTTGTAAAATCACCATGTTCACCGAATTTAATAGAATTATTATTATAATAACCTAGATTTTTTTCATATAAAGCTAGTTCCATATATCGTTTAAATGAAATCCAACCATTTTTTTCGTATATATCTTTTATAATTAAATTTTTTAATAAATTAGAATGAAATATATCCTTATTAGAGATAATAGTATTATGCATTTTAAAAATTTAAAATTTTAGATAATTTTTATTAATATATTAGATATTAGAAATTTTAACATTAAAAAATAATATTTTAAATATATTAGAAATTTTATAAAAATAGTAAAATAAACAACAAATTAATACATAATTTATTAAAATAAACAACAAATTAATACATAATTTATAAATGGAATTTATAATTAACACCCTCTATAAACACTCTGTAATTCATAAATTACGTGTAAATTTAATTATACTAATAATATTAAAATTATACAATCTTTTCTAAAGAACATGAAACCTATCTAAAATTAATTACTTTTATGTTATATTTTGTTTGTATAAAACTATTAAAATTTAAATTATAATTAAATCAATATAAAAAAATGGAATTAAAAAAAATTATAAATACAAAACATCAAACTATTGTTGCTTATACTAATTATGGTGTTAAATTTAGAAACGGAATTTTTTATACAAAAAGTTTTTTAGTATCACCAGAAATAGATCCTATTTTTTGGTCTATAAATAAATATAATTTTCTTACTAAAAAAGATTTTATTCATATTTCTAAATTTAATCCAAGTGTAGTAATTTTAGGAACTGGTAATATTCAACATTTTATTCATCCAAAATTAACTTATATTTTAACTCAAAAAAATATTGGAATTGAATGTATGAATAATCAAGCGGCATGTCGTACTTATAATATTTTAGTATCTGATGATATTAAAGCAATGTTAGCTCTTATTTTAGATTGAAAAATAATCATTAAAAATTATTAAATTTAGTATATTGACCAGAAAAAGTTAGTCTAATATTACCAATTGGACCATTACGCTGTTTACTAACAATAATTTCGGCAATACCTTTGTCAGCTGAATTTTGATTATAAACTTCATCACGATATATAAATAAAATAACATCAGCATCTTGTTCAATGGCACCAGATTCACGTAAATCTGACATTATAGGACGTTTATTTTGACGTTGCTCTAAAGAACGATTTAATTGTGATAAAGCAAGTATTGGGCAATTAATTTCTTTAGCTAATCCCTTTAAATTTCTGGAAATTTCAGAAATTTCAGTTGCTCTATTTTCTCCTCTAGAATTTGCGGACATTAATTGTAAATAATCGATTATAATTACACCAATTTTTCCACATTGTCTAGATAAACGTCTTGAATTTGCTCGTAATTCTATTACATTTAAAGATGGGGTTTCATCAATATATAATTGAGATTTATTAATTTTTTTAATTGAATCATTTATTCTTGGCCAATCATCACTAGAAAGACGACCAGTTCTTAATTTATGTTGATCTAATTTTCCAACTGAACCAAGCATTCTCATAGCTAATTGAATTCCACTCATTTCCATTGAAAATATAGCAACAGGTAATTTATTTTCAATTGCAATATGCTCTCCTATATTGAGAGAAAAAGCAGTTTTCCCCATAGAAGGTCTTCCTGCAACAATTATTAAGTCTCCAGGTTGTAATCCAGATGTTATTTTATCAAGTTCAAAAAAACCAGTTGAAATACCAGTAACATCATTATCATTAGTACCCCTATTATGTAATTTATTAATACGTTTTATAACCCGATTTAATAATGGTTGAATTTGTTGAAAACCTTTATTTATACATATTTCTTTTTCTGCAATTGAAAAAATTTTTGATTCTGCTTCATCTAATATTTGTTTTACTTCTTTCCCTCTAGAAATAAAAGCTTGACTAGATATTTCATCAGTAACTGTGATTAATTTTCTTAATATTCCTCTATCTCTAACTATTTCAGCATAACGTCGAATATTAGCGGCTGATGGTATATTTTGCGCTAAAGAATTTAAATAAGATAAACCTCCTATTTCTTCAGCATTACCAGTATTGGATAATGAATCAAATACAGTAATAACATCCGCTGGATGTGATGAATTAATTAATTTTATAATATGTTTAAAAATTAATCTGTGATCATAACGATAAAAATAATCTGAATTTAAACAATCTGCAATTTTATCCCAAGCAGTATTATCAAGTAATAATCCTCCTAAAACAGATTGTTCTGATTCAATAGAATGCGGTGGTACACGAAATTTTTTATTTTCAGTATTAAATGGTACAAGCATATATACTAATATTAATTTAGAAATAATTTTAAAAATTTATTTTTTATTATTTTTTTTAAATTTTAAAATTAAGTTATTATAAATAGTTATTTAATTTAAAAAATAAAATATTTTTTTGAATTATTTTTTTGTTTTATTATAAACGTATGGTTATTTTCAATACTTAAACAATTATAATTGTTATTTATTTAATTTTTCAAGAGAGTATATATATGCGTCATTATGAGATTATATTTATCGTTCATCCAGATCAAAGTGAGCAAGTTCCAGATATGATTGAGCGTTATAAAAAAATTATAATTTCCGGAAAGGGGAAAATACATCGCTTAGAAGATTGGGGGCGTCGATCTTTAGCTTATCAAATAAAAAAAGTAATAAAAGCACATTATATATGTTTTAATATAGAAATTAATAAAAAAACTTTATTGGAAATTGAAACAAGTTTTAGATTTAATGATGCAATTTTAAGATATTTAACAATAAAAACTAAAAAAGTTGAAACTGAAGAATCATCTTTTTTAAGATTTATTCAGAAAAAAGAAAGTGATCAAAAATAATAAATTTTTAATTTTTTTATTTAAGATAATATAATAAAATATTTTTTATAAAATAATAAGAGGTTTTAAAAATGATATTTGGCAAAAAAAATAATAAAAATAGATTTAAACAAAAACGTCAACAACAAAATCCACTTTTTAAAAGAAAAAAATTTTGTAGATTTACCGTAATGAACATTAAACAAATTGATTACAAAGACATTGAAACATTAAAAGATTTTATTCAAGAAAATGGAAAAATTATGGCAGCCAGATTAACAGGAACATGTTCTCATTATCAACGCCAGGTTGATAAAGCAATTAAACGCGCTCGTTTTTTAGCGTTATTGCCGTATACTGATTTACATAATAGATAACTTTTATAAGGAAAAATATGCAAGTTATTTTATTAAAAGATATTCCTAATTTAGGAAAATTGGGTGAAATTATAAAAGTAAAAAATGGTTATGCACGTAATTTTTTAATTCCAAAAAATAAAGCTCGACATGCAACAAAATTTGTTATTAAAGAATTTGAAGAAAAACGTATTAAATTAGAAAAAACTGCTTTTACAATTTTTTTAAATGCTAAAAAAATAGGAGAAGAAATTAAAAAGTTAAATATAAATATTATTAAAAAATCTGGGGTTGATGGAAAATTATTTGGTTCTGTAACTAATTCTGATATTGTCAAAGAACTTGAAAAAAAAGGATTAAAAATAGAAAAAAATAAAATTAAATTACCAAATAATTCAATTAAAAAAATTGGAAATTATTATATAGATATACTATTACATAGTAAATTAAAAATTAATAAAATGATTTCTGTTTCTAGTGAAATAAAAACTTAAAAATTATAAAAATTAAAATAACTATATTATAAAAACATTTAAAAATTATTTAATTTTTGGCACAAAAAATTATGATAGATGGAAATTCTACTTTTCTTTGGTATGATTATGAAACATTTGGTTTAAATGTTAGAAGAGATAGGCCATTTCAGTTTGCCGCAATTCGAACTGATATTATGCTTAATACAATTGATAATCCAATTATGTTATATTGCAAACCAGCTCCTGATTTTTTACCTGATCCAAGGGCTTGTTTAATTACAAAAATCACCCCTCAATTTTGCTTAAATAATGGTATACCAGAGTATAAATTTGCATCTATTATTGAAAAAATTTTTTTAAAACCAGGTACGATTAGTGTTGGTTATAATACAATTTTGTTTGATGATGAAATTACTCGATTTATGTTTTGGAGAAATTTAATTAATCCCTATGAAAGAGAATGGAAAAATAATTGCAGTCGCTGGGATTTAATTAATGTAATAAAAGCTTTTTATGTATTAAGTCCATATGGAATAACATGGCCATATAAGAATAATGGTAAACCAAGTTTTAAATTAGAGCATTTAAGTTTTGTTAATAATTTATCACACAAAAAAGCCCATGATGCTTTATCGGATGTTCGTGCTACATTAGGTTTAGCTAGATTAATACGTAATAATAATCCTAGATTGTTTAATTTTATTTTATCATTACGAAAAAAAAAATATGTTTTAGCGGAAATAGGATGGCCAATTGCTCGTCCATTTTTTTATATTACTCATATGTTTTCTTCTAAACATAGTTATATTTCTCTTATGTGGCCTATTTGCATACATCCAATGAATAAAAATATATTAATTACTTGGAATTTATTACATGATCCTAAAAAATTTTTATTAAATGATATTAATAAAATTCGAGATTATTTATGTTTTAAAAAGAATTCTTTCAAAGAAGATATACCAATAAGCATGATTCATCTAAATAGATCACCAATAGTAATTAGTAATTTAAAAGTATTATCATCAAATTTAATGTTTCGTTATAAATTCGATTTAAATTGTGCTTTTAAGAACATAAAATGTGCCTCATCTATATTAAATAATACTTATATTTGGAAGAAAATTTTTTTAGATTATAAAATAAATAATTCTGATTTAGAATTAAATATTGATGAGGAATTATATAATAATTTTATTAGTAAAAAAGATAATTTTAAATTAGCTATTTTAAGATCCATGTCTCCTAAAAAATTATCTAATGTTAATTTTTGTTTTGAAAATAAAAAATTAGAAGAGTTAATTTTTCTTTATCGAGCAAGAAATTTTATAGAAACATTATCTTATAAAGAATTAAAGCGCTGGAAGAAATATCGTATTTCTCGATTTTATAATAAAAAAAATAATCTTTATAACATAAATATGTTTTATTTAGAAATAGAATCTTTATTAAAAAAAGCAAATGAACATGATACAAAAATATTAAATGCATTATTGATGTATGGAAAAAGTATTACTCAAAAAATATGATGATTAATAATTTAATTAATTTTTATATTATTTTTTCTTAAATTATTGATAATTTTATTATGCAAAATACCTTGTTATTAGTAGATGGTTCTAGTTGTATATATAGAGCGTTTTATGCGTTACCTGATATAAGAAATATAGATAATTTTCCAGTTGGCGCATTATATGGTACAATAAAAATGTTACGTAAATTATATAAAAATTATAGGGCAACTTACATTGCTTGCATATTTGATGCAAAAGGAAAAAATTTTAGAAATATTTTATATCCATCTTATAAAGCTACGCGAAAAAAAATGCCATATAATTTAATTTTACAAATCAATCTAATTCATCAAATGATAAAAGCAATAGGTTGGCCAATTTTAATAATAAAAGGAGTTGAAGCTGACGATGTAATTGGAACACTTGCTAAACAGGCTGTTACTAAACATAATTTAAAAGTTATTATTTCGACTAATGATAAAGATATGGCGCAATTAGTAAGCAATAAAATTGCTCTTATTAATAATAATAAAATACATGATCGTACAACTATTATTTCTAGGTTTGGTGTGTCACCAGAAAAAATTGTTGATTATTTTAGTTTAATAGGTGATATGTCAGATAACTTACCTGGTGTTAAAAAAATTGGACCTAAAACAGCTGTTAAATTATTAAATCAATATAATTCTTTAGAAAATATTATAAATAATGCCAATAACATTAAAGGTGTAATTGGAAAAAATTTACGATTTGCATTAAATTGGTTACCAAAATTAAAAAAATTATTAACAATAAAAACTGACTGTGATCTTACTAAAAATATAGTATCAATTCCAGAATCTTTAATTCTTCAACCTAAAGATGAAAAATTATTAATGCAATTATTTAATAAATATAAGTTAAATAAGCTAAATTTCTTGATGCATTAAAAAATTTACTTATTTTATACTAATTAATATTTAAATATTTATTACATTTTTAAAAATGTGCAATAATATCATTAATTTAAACTTAATTTACTATTTTTTTAAAAAAATAGAATTTTAGAATTATTTAATTCACTTTAAATCATATAAAAATATTATGACTAAACAAAAAAAAAAAATATTATCATCTAAAGTTGACGTTCTTAACGCTATTAATAATAATACATTAAGTATACCATTAAAAAATCATGATGATAATATCTCTGATGAAAATTATGATATTGATTGTAGTGATGCTAAGTCGTTATTTAATTTAACTAATCATTTTTTAATTGCTATGCCTGGTTTTTCTACCCCATTTTTTGATGGAGCAGTAGTATATTTATGTGAACATAATTCAAATGGTGCATTTGGTATCATAATTAATAAACCAACTGATATGACTATAAATATTTTATTAGATAACGATAGTAATTTAAAACTAAAATTAGTTCCAAATACAAAAGAATTTATTTTAGAAAAAACAACAAAAACTATTATGTTTGGTGGTCCTATTCAAATTGATAGAGGTTTTGTGTTACATAATATTACTAATGAAAAATCACCAATTTTTAATTCAACTTTAAATATAGCTTCTGACATTTCATTGACTACTTCTAGAGATATATTAGAATCCTTTTCTAGAGGAGACGGACCATCCCAGTTATTAATAAGCTTAGGTTGCTCAGGATGGGGGGCTGGTCAATTAGAGGAGGAAATTATGAATAATCATTGGTTAATAGTTGACGCTAATTCTGAAGTTATTTTTGATGTTCCATGTGAACAACGATTTTTTGCTGCAGTAAAATTATTAGGAGTTAACCCATTAATGTTAAGCAATCAATATGGATATGTCTAATAATTTAATTAAATCTTTTCCTAATATTGAAATTATATTTGGTTTTGATTTTGGATTTAAAAGAATAGGAATTGCATTTGGAAATACCTTAATAAAACATGCAAAACCTTTGAAAATTATTCATTCGATAACTAATAAAGCAAAATTTAATGAAATTTCTAAATTAGTAGAAAAGTGGAAACCAAAGTATTTTGTGGTTGGTTTTCCAACATATATTGATATGACTTCTGAAAAACATAAAGTAGCAATCAGATGTAAGCGATTTGCTAATCAACTATATGGACGTTATTCAATTAAAACATTTATGATTAACGAAAATTATTCATCAATTATAATTAAAAATTATCGTAAAAAATATATAGATTCTCAATCAGCCGCTCTTATATTACAACAATATTTTAATGAAAAATTATAATTAAAAATTATTTACTTGAATTATTGAACGATCTTCAAGACATAATGCTGTAAGTTTGTTACCCCAAACGCAACCAGTATCTAAGCAAATGATATTAGGTTTCATTATTAATCCTAAAGTTGACCAATGCCCGAATAGCACAGTAATATCAATTGTTTTCCTATTAGGCAAATCAAACCATGGTATATAATTACTTTGAAAATTATTATTTTTTATATTTTTTTTTATAAATTCTATTGTTCCATCTATTTTACAAAATCTTGTGCGTGTTAATGTATTAATAATAAATTGTAATTTATCTATTGTATTTAAATGTATTGTATGTAAATGATTATCCCAATTTATTGAATTATGATTATATAATTTAAAAAATAAATTTTTCCAATAAGATGTTCTTAATATTTTTTCCACTTGATGAGATAATTTTATAGTTTGTTGAGCTGTCCATTGTTTAGCTACTCCAGCATGGATCATAAGATATTTTTTATAATATATAGCTAATGGTTGCGTACGCAACCAAGATACTAATTTTTTTTTATCTGGAGCATCTAAAATATCATCAAAAGTATCAAGTTTACTTTTTTTATTAATATTAATTAAAACATCTAATAAATGTATTTCATGATTTCCTAAAACTATTTTAGCATAATTTCTCATTGAATAAACCATTCGTAGAGTATCTAAAGATTGGGGACCTTTATTAATTAAATCTCCTAAGAATATAAAATTAGCTTCAGGAGATTTTTTATGAATTTTTTTTAAAAGTATAGAAAGTGATTTTTTACAACCATGAACATCTCCTATAGCATAAGTTGTTTTCATAAATATTTGAAATTAAATTTTATTTTTATTAAAAGATAAGATATTATCTTGTATATCAATATATATAGTATCTTTTTCTACAAAATATCCAGATAAAATTAATTTAGAAAGCGGATTTTCAATTTTCTGTTGAATTACTCTTTTTAAAGGACGGGCTCCATATATTAAATCAAATCCTATATTAGAAATTTTTTTTAATGCCGCTTTACTAATTTTAAGATCCATATTCATTTTTAATAATTTATTTTTTAGAATATTTAATTGTATATTCGCAATAGAAAGAATATTTTTTCTATTAAGATAACGAAAAACAATAATATCATCAATACGATTTATAAATTCAGGTCGAAAATATATTTTTACTTCATTCATTACTGCTAATTTTATAATTTCTTTATCTCCCTTTTCCATCTCTTTAATTTTATCAGATCCAAGATTTGATGTCATAACAATAATTGTATTTCTAAAATTTATAGTACGACCACGGTTATCTGTTAAACGACCATCATCTAGTATTTGTAATAATATATTAAAGACATCTGAATTTGCTTTTTCAATTTCATCTAATAAAATTAAACTATATGGTTTTCTACGAACTATTTCTGTTAAATAACCTCCTTCTTCATATCCAATATAACCTGGAGGTGCGCCAATTAAACGAGAAATAGAATGTTTTTCTATAAATTCACTCATGTCAATTCTTATTATTGATTCTTCATTATTAAATATACATGCGGATAATGTTTTACATAATTCTGTTTTCCCAACTCCAGTAGGACCTAAAAACATAAAAGAACCATATGGACGTTTAGCATCAGATAAACCAGATCGAGAACGTCGAATTGCATTTGAAACCGCTGAAATTGCTTCATCTTGACCAACAACTCTTTTACATAATAAATTTTCTATATTTAATAATTTTTCACGTTCTACTTGTACTATTTTTGACACTGGTATTCCTGTGGTACGTGAAACAATTTCAGCTATTTCTTCAGATCCAACTTTAGTTTTGAGTAAAGTAAATTTATTTGCGTTATTAGGTAATTGTATATCTTTTTGTGATTTTTCTTTTAATATTCTTTCTAATTTATTTAATTCTCCATATTTTAATTTTGATACAGTTTGCCAGTCACTTTTTCTAGTAGCCTTGTTTATTTTTAAGCGTACTTTTTCAATTTCCTCCTTAATCTGTTGACTATCTTTTATTAAGGTTTTTTCATATTTCCATATCTTTTCCAAATTAGCATATTTAATTTCTAATTTATTAATTTCTTTTTTAATAAGTAATAATCTTTTTTTTGATGATTCATCATACTCACGTTTTATAGCTTCATGCTCTATTTTCAGTTGAATTAATCGTCTTTCTAATTTATCCATAATTTCTGGTTTAGAATCTATTTCAATTTTAATTTTAGCTGCAGCTTCATCAATTAAATCAATAGCTTTATCTGGCATAAATCTATCGCTAATATAGCGATATGATAATTCTGACGCTGCTACAATAGCAGGATCAGTAATTTCAACACCATGATGAACTTCATATTTTTTTTGTAATCCCCGTAAAATTGAAATAGTTTCCTCGATATCAGGCTCTTCTACTAAAATTTTTTGAAAACGGCGCTCAAATGCTGCATCTTTTTCTATATATTGACGATATTCATTAAGTGTGGTGGCCCCAATACAATGAAGTTCTCCACGAGATAATTCTGGTTTCAGCATATTACCAGCATCTATAGAGCCCTCTACTTTACCTGTTCCAATCATAGTATGTAATTCATCTATAAAAATTATAATATTTTTTTGATTATTAGATATTTCTTTTAATATTTTTTTTAAGCGATCTTCAAATTCTCCACGATATTTTGTTCCAGCTAGTAATAAAGCTATATCTAGTAATAAAATTTTTTTTGATAACAAACTATTAGGGACTTCTCCATTTATAATTCGTTGAGCTAATCCCTCTACAATAGCTGTTTTACCTACTCCAGGTTCTCCGATTAAAACAGGGTTATTTTTACTTCTTCTTTGTAATACTTGTATTGCTCGTCGAATTTCATCATCACGCCCAATTACAGGGTCTAATTTTCCTAATCTAGCTTTTTCAGTTAAATCTATTGTGTATTTTTTTAAATACCCTATGTGTTCTTCATCCTGTTGTGACAAAATATTTTTTCCTTTTAGAGTTAAAAAAATTGTTTTTTAAAAATTTATAATTTAAATTATAATTACGCAATAAGATTTCAGCCTGTGATTTACTCAAAAAAATCTAAATAAAATTATTTACACTTGAGATATAATTTTTATAATATCTTTTTTCTACTTTATCTAATATTTTATCTAATATATTAATTCTTTTCTAATTTTTGTTTTATAATTATCTCTAAATATTTTAAGTAAATAAGCCGTAAATTAATTAATTTTTTAACAAAGTATACTTAAACCAAAATGCTACAAGACAAAAAATGAAAAAATTTTTTTAAAAAATAAATGTAAAAATTATACATAAAAATTATCATTATTAATTACTAAATTTTGAGTATAAACTAAAGATTCTTCTAATTTTGTTGTTATTACTTATTAGAATATATTAACTCTCCTAATTTTAAATTTATTTTTACAATTTACAATAGATTTATTTTTAATTTCTATTTAGGATATTTTTTAATAAAATTATAACGTTTTAAAATATTTTTTTTAGATAAACTGTGTTCTAAAATAGGCTTTGGGTAATTTTTTCCTAATATAATTCCAGCTTTTTCTAATTTATAAGAACTTGCTTTCCAGGGAGAATGAATATATTTATTTGATAATTTTGATAATTGTGGAAGATATTTACGAATAAAAATTCCTTGATAATCAAATTTTTTAGATTGAATAATTGGATTAAAAATACGAAAAAATGGTTGAGAAGAACAACCAGAAGATGCTGACCATTGCCAATTACCATTATTAGATGCTAAATCAAAATCATTTAACTTATTTGCGAAATAATTTTCTCCCCATTTCCAATTAATACCCATATTTTTTATTAAGAAACTTGCAGTTACCATTCTTAATCTATTATGCATATAACCGCTTGAATTTAATTGAATAATAGCAGAATCAATTAATGGATAACCAGTATACCCTTTACACCAATTTAAAAAATTTTTTTTTGCATAGTTATCACTTTCCCAAAGAATATTATCATACTCCTTTTTAAAAGATTTATTTACTACATTTGGATGGCAATATAAAATCATTTGATAAAAATCACGCCATATTAACTGAGATAACCATGTAAAATATCCAATACAGTCAGTTTTATAATGTTTTTTTATGAATTTAAAAATTAGTTTTACTAATTTTCGAATTGATATTGTTCCAAATCTTAAATGTATAGACAAATAAGAAGTTCCATTAATAGAAGGATAATTTCTATTTATATTATAATTTTTAATTTTTTTAATAAAATTATTTAATAATATTTTTGCTCCAGACGCTCCTGTTTTAATACCTAGGGAAGATAAGTTACTTTTACAAAATCCAAGATCATTTAATGAAATTATGTTATTATTAATTATTTTATGTAATTTAGAAGAATGTACTAAATTATTTAGATAAGAGTTAACTGGATAAGATTGTAAATAACATTTATTACTTTTAACTTTTTCTATCCATTTTTTTTGATAAAAAGAAAATATAGAATATGGTTTTCCTGTTTTATTTAAAATTTCATTTTTTTCAAAAATAACTTGATCCTTATAGCTAAAAAATTTGCATCCTATTACTTTTAATTCTTTTTTAATTAATTTATCACGTATTATTGCTTGAGGTTCATAATCATGATTTATCATTACTGCGTCAATATTTAGCTTTATAACTAATTTTTTAATTTCTTTTGAGGCAATAGCATAACGTATAATTAGATCACTATCATAATTTTGTAGATTAATACTTAGTTCAATAATACTTTTAAATATAAATTCAATTCTACGATCCTCAATAATACCTTGAGAACGTAAAGGATCTAAGATATTTTTATCAAATATGAATACACAATATACCTCCATGCTTTGACGTAACGCATAATATAACGCAGTATTATCTTGTATACGAAGATCACGACGAAACCAAAATAAAGTTTTTTTAAAAATTTTTATATAATAAAAATGTTATTCATAATTAAAATGGAACATCATCATCTGCTTCTAAAAAATTAGATATAGGCAGTGGTTGTGTTTTAAAATTTTCTTTAGATTTTTCTTTTTCGTTATTAGTATTTGAAGTATAATTTTTACGTGCAGACATTATATTAAAAAAATTATTTTCTAAATTATTAGAAATATTTTTTTCATTTGTATTTTTACGACTACCTAACATTTGCATGTTATCAGCAATAACTTCTGTAATATATTTTTCAACTCCTTCCTTATTAGTCCATTTTCGTGTTTGTAAACGTCCTTCTATATATATTTGTGATCCTTTTTTTAAGTATTGTTTTACAATTTGCGCTAGTTTACGATAAAAAGTAATTCGATGCCATTCTGTTAATTCCCTTTTTTCTCCAGAATTTTTATCTCTCCAATTTTCTGTTGTTGCAATGCTTACATTAGTAACGGCATCACCATTAGACATATAACGTGTCTCAGGATCTCGACCAAGATTACCAATAATAATTACTTTATTTACAGAGGCCATATTTTTATATTTAGTTGTTTATTTTGATAATTATACAATTTTAACATTATTAAATTCTATAAAAAATATATTTATTTTATAATTATTTTTAAAATTATTTTATATTTTTGAAAATTATTATATGTTTCTTCTTTTCATATATAATAATAATTACTTTATTATATACTTATATTAATAAAAAATTAAAAAATTTTTTGTAAATAAAAATTTTTTAAATTTATTTTCTTAAATAATATCTAGATTTTATACTAAAATATTTTATATTAAAAATTTATAAAAATTTTTATTTAATTATCTATAAACATATATTTTATACTATAAATGAATCAATTTGCTAAAGAAGTAATTTCTATTTTACTTGAAGAGGAAATGTGTAAAAGTTATCTTGATTATGCGATGAGTGTAATTGTTGGGAGAGCATTACCAGATGTGCGGGATGGATTAAAACCAGTTCATAGACGTGTATTATTTGCTATGCATGAAATGAATAATTTATGGAATCGTCCTTTTGTAAAATGTGCACGAGTTGTTGGGGAAACTATGGGAAAATACCATCCTCATGGTGATGTATCAATTTATGATGCTTTAGTAAGAATGGCACAATCATTTTCTTTACGTTGCACATTAGTAGATGGACAAGGTAATTTTGGTTCTATAGATGGGGATAGTGCTGCGGCAATGCGTTATACTGAATGTCGTTTAAATAAAATTTCTAATGAATTACTTATTGATTTAGATAAAGAAACTATTAATTTTATTTCAAATTATGATGGAAAAGAAAAAGAACCATCTGTATTACCAACACGTATTCCAAATTTACTAATAAATGGTTCTTCTGGTATTGCTGTTGGTATGGCGACTAACATACCTCCTCATAATTTAACAGAAGTTATTGATGGTGTATTATATGTTTTACATAATCCAGAATGCTCAATTAATGATTTAATCAAGATAATTCCAGCTCCTGATTTTCCAACAGCAGGTATTATTTATGGATTATCTAGTGTTCATGATGGCTATTATACTGGAAAAGGTCGTGTAATAATACGAGCCAAAACTCATATAGAAGAATTTAATAGAGAAAATCGCACAGCAATTATTATTGATGAACTTCCATATCAAGTTAATAAAAAATCATTATTAGAAAAAATTTCTCAATTAGTTAAGGAAAAAAAATTAGAATGTATTTCTAATTTACGAGATGAATCAGATAAATCTGGGATGCGTATAGTTATTGAATTGAAGAGAAATGAAATACCAGAAATAGTATTAAATAAATTATATAAACAAACTCAGTTACAAAATACCTTTGGTATGAATATGTTAGCATTAGTTAATGGACAGCCTAAATTATTAAACCTAAAAGAAATACTTTATTATTTTATTTTACATCGTAAAGAAGTAATAAAACGAAGGACTATTTTTGAATTACGTAAAGCGCGTGAGTACGCTCATATTCTAGAAGGATTAACGATAGCATTAACAAACATTGATAATTTTATACAGATTATTCGTTCAACATCCACACCTCAAGAAGCGAAAAATAAAATTATTGAATCTACATGGAATTTACCTGATGTTAGTAAAATAATTGGTTTTAATAAAAAAAATTATAATACTATTTCAAAAATTAATAACATATCTAAATTACAAAATAATGATATGTATAAATTATCTGATATACAGGCTCAAGAAATTTTAAAGATGCCTTTACAACGTTTAACTAATATGGAACAAAAAAAAATAATTAATAAATATGAAAACGTTATAAAAAAAGTTATAGATTTAACAGATATATTATCTAATTCAAAACGAATTATAGAAATAATTACTGATGAACTAAATATAATTAAAAATAAATATGGAAGCCATAAAAAAAATATACGGCGCTCTGAAATAATTTTAAATGCCATAAATCCTAGTACGGAAGATTTAATTGCATCTCAAGATATGGTAATTACATTATCAAATTTAGGATATATCAAATCTCAACCAATTTCTGAATATCGCGCACAAAAACGAGGAGGTAGAGGAAAAAAAGCCATGATGACAAAAGATGAAGATTGGATTAATCAACTATTTATAGCTAATACACATGATTATATCTTATGTTTTTCTAATTATGGTAGATTATATTGGCTAAAGGTTTGGCAAATCCCTCAGGGATCTCGAAATTCACGAGGTAAACCAATTATTAACATGTTTTCATTAAAAAATAAAGAAAAAATTACTGTAATTTTACCTTTATCTAATAATAAACGTGATTTTCCAAAAAATAATTATGTTTTTATGTCAACTAGTCTAGGTATTGTTAAAAAAACTTTATTGTCAAATTTTAGTAATCCACGTAAATCTGGAATTATTGCTGTTAATTTAAGTAATGAGGATTTTTTAATTGGAGCAGCATTAACTGATGGTAGTTATGATATTATGCTTTTTTCGGATTCTGGTAAAGCAGTACGTTTTAATGAAAATTCTGTACGAGCAATGGGACGCTCGGCTCGGGGAGTTATAGGTATGAGGCTAGAAAAGAAACAAAAAGTTATAGCCTTATTAGTCTCAAATAATCAAAAACAATCAGTTTTAACTGCAACCGAAAATGGTTATGGTAAACGTACGTTAATAAAAGAATACACAAAACACAATAGAGGTACTAAAGGAATAATTTCAATTAAAACTAATAAACGAAATGGGAAAGTTGTAGCGGCAACATTGGTTAATAGGTATCATGAAATTATGTTAATTACAACTGGAGGTATTCTTATACGCACACGTGTTTCAGAAATTCGTAAAATGGGAAGATCTACTCAAGGAGTTATTTTAATAACTGTTGAAAATAAATCTAAATTATGTGGAGTACAACGTGTAATGGAAAACGATATTAAAGATAATAAAAATAATAGCATATGTAATAAAAATAATAACATATAAAATTTGAATTTTTGTAAAAATTAAAAATTTAATCAAATTTCAATTGAATTTAGTTATGTAAGATAACAATGATAAAAAAATATATTCCAGTTATAACAATAGATGGTCCAACTGCCTCTGGAAAAGGAACTGTAGCACAATTAGTTGCATCGAAATTAGGTTTTCATTACTTAGATTCAGGTGCATTATATCGATTAGTTACCTTATCTGCAATTAATAATAATGTACAACTAGATAATGAACTAGAATTAGTTATTTTAATAAAAAAACTGAACTACAATTTTTTAGGTAAAGAAGTATATTTGAATGGTGTTAATGTAACCACATTAATTCGAAATGAAAAAGTAAGTAATAATGCCTCAAAAATTGCAAAATTTAAAAATATACGAAAAGAATTATTTAAAATACAAGTGAAATTTCGTAAATTTCCAGGATTAGTGGCAGATGGACGTGATATGGGTACAACAGTTTTTCCGGATGCTTTTTTAAAAATATTCTTAACAGCAGATATTAAACAAAGAACCAAAAGAAGATATAAACAATTGATGCAAAAAGGTTTTTCTGTTAGCATGAGTGATTTGTTAATAAATTTGATAAAACGTGATATTCGTGATAAAACTCGTAACTTATCGCCTTTAAAATGCCCTGAACAGGCGCATTTATTAAATACCTCTAAAATGAACATTAATCAAGTAGTAAATCAGATATTAGATTGGTATAAATATAAAAAAAATTAAAAATATTAATTATTTTATAATATTATTCGACTATTCTTAATAATAGATCGATTTTTCAAACCTAAATCTTATATATTTTACATAAAAATTTATTTATTTAAAAAAAATATTGAATATATTTTAATATATTATGTCAACTACCATTATTCTTAATCAAGATTCTACAAAAAAAGGTCCAGATAGTTTTGCGACTTTATTTAAAGAATCTTTATTACGTCATGATATGCGATCTGGAGAAGTAATTTCTGCTGAAGTTATTGGTTTAGATCGTAATTTTGTTATTATTAATGCAGATTTAAAATCCGAAGCATTTATCCCTATTGAAGAATTTAAAAATGATAATGGCGAACTTGAAGTTAAAATTGGTGATTTTGTTTCTGTTGCAATTGAATCTTTAGAAAATGGTTTTGGAGATACTATTTTATCTCGTGATAAAGCTAAACGTTTAGCTTCATGGCTTTCTTTAGAAAAAGCCATGGAATCTGGAGAAATTATTACTGGCACTATAAATGGAAAGGTTAAGGGTGGTTTAACTGTTTTAACAAATGGTCTAAAAGCTTTTTTACCTGGCTCACTTGTTGATATACGCCCTGTTAAAGATACCACCCCATTTGAAGGAAAAACAATGGATTTCAAGGTTATTAAACTTGATCGTAAGCGCAATAATGTTGTATTGTCACATCGCGCGGTAATTGAAGAATCCATGGGAGAAGAACGCCAAAAACTAATAGAAACTCTTAAAGAAGGATGTACTGTTAAAGGTGTTGTAAAAAATATAACCGATTATGGGGCTTTCATAGATCTAGGTGGAATTGATGGTTTATTACATATTACTGATATAGCATGGCGTCGTGTTAAACATCCTTCAGAAATTTTAACTATTGGTCAAGATATTTCTACTAAAATTTTAAAATATGATCAAGAAAAAAATCGCGTTTCATTAGGTATGAAACAATTAGGAATTGATCCATGGATTGGATTATCTTTTCGCTACCCACGAGGAACACGTTTATTGGGTAAAGTTACTAATTTAACTGATTATGGTGCATTTGTTGAAATTGAAAAAGGTATTGAAGGCCTAGTTCATATATCTGAAATGGATTGGATCAATAAAAATGTTACTCCAAGTAAAATTGTTCAATTAAATGATACTGTTGAAATTATGATATTGGAAATAAATGAAGAAAGACGTCGTATTAGTTTGGGAATGAAACAATGTAAAGATAATCCTTGGGAAAATTTTTCTATCATACACAAAAAAGGCGAGAAAATAAAAGGTATAATTAAATCAATTACTGATTTTGGAATATTTATTGGATTAGATGGTAATATTGATGGACTTATACATTTATCAGATTTATCCTGGACTGATCCAGGAGAAGAGATTATACGAAATTTTAAAAAGGGAGATGAAATTGAAGCTATCATACTTTCAATTGATGTTGAAAAAGAACGTATTTCTTTAGGAATTAAACAACTTGAGGGTGATCCATTTAATAATTATGTTAATATAAATGATAAAGGTTCATTAGTAAACGGTATTATTAAGTCTATTGATACCAATAAAGGAGCAATTATTCAATTATCAAATGAAGTAGAAGGTTATTTACGTATTTCTGAAGAAGATAATAAACATGAAAAAAAATTAAAAATAGGTGAAAATATTGATGTACTTATTAATCATATTGATCATAAAACACGATATATTCAACTGTCTTTTAAAAAAAAAGAAGTTATCAAAAAGAAAAAATTATTAACATCCATTAATGCTAACACAATTTCCGGTACAACAAATTTAGGCTTAATATTAAAAGCTGAACTAGAAAAAATAAAATAATATTATTTATCTTACCAATAAAAACATTAATTTATTATTCTATTTAAGTGCGACCGAAGGGAATCGAACCCCTATCAACAGAATCGGAATCTGTAATCTTATCCGTTAGACCACGGTCGCATTAAAAAATAATTTAAAATAAAAATAATTAATTAAATTTAATTTATAAACTTATAATTTATAAACTTATAAATCATAATTAAATCAATATATTTATTTAAAATTATTATGTTATATTTAATTTTTTATTATTAAAATTTTTTATTACATATTAGGATAATTTGTTCCACTTCCTCCCTCCGGAGTAATCCATTCAATATTTTGAGTAGGATCTTTTATATCACAAGTTTTACAATGAATACAATTTTGTGCATTAATTTGTAAATGTTGGATTTTATTTTTTTCTATTATAAATTCATATACACCAGCTGGACAATAACGAGCCTCAGGTCCCGCATAAATAGAAAAATTTATATGAATAGGTATTTTTTTATTTTTTAATATAAGATGTATCGGTTGATCTTCATCATGATTAATATTTGAAACATATATTGAAGAAAGTTTATCAAATGTTAATTTATTATCTGGGTTAGGATATTTTATAGGAATATGTTTTGAAGCAGGTTCAAGATAAGTGTAATCTGAATTTATATTATGTAATGTAAAAGGAAATTTTCCGGAAAATAATATTTGATCAATCCCTATTATTAACATACCAATATATAATCCTTTTTTCATTGCTGGTTTAAAATTACGAGCTTTATAAAGTTCTTTATATAACCAAGAAGCTTGAAAACTTGTTTTATATGTTATTAATTTATTAAATTTATTATTAGAACAAATCTTTTTAAATATCGAATCCGCCACTAATATACCGCTTTTTATTGAGGTATGTATACCTTTTATACGACTTACATTCATAAATCCTGCATTACAACCAATGAATGCTCCTCCATCAAAAATAAATTCTGGCAATGATTGCAACCCCCCAGTTGTTATAGTTCTCGCGCCATAAGAAATTCTTTTTCCACCTTTTAAAATTTTACATATTTTTGGATGAGTTTTATAACGTTGAAACTCCTCAAATGGAGATAAATAAGGATTTTTATAATCAAGAGAGATAATGTATCCAATAGAAATTTGATTATTTTCCATATGATATAAAAATCCACCACCGTAAGTTTTATAATCAAGAGGCCAACCAATTGTATGAATTACTAAACCCTTTTTATGTAATTTTGGGTTTATTGTCCAGAGTTCTTTAATTCCTAAACTATAAGTTTGTGGATCTTTTTTATTATCTAAATTAAATTTTTTAATTATTTGTTTACTGAGATGCCCTCTTGATCCTTCTGCAAATAATGTATATTTTGCATATAATTCTATTCCTAATTGAAAATTTTTTTTAATTATACCCTCTTTATTTATACCAAAATTATTAGTAGCAATCCCGCAAACATTATTTTTACTATCATATAAAATTTCAGATGCAGAAAAACCAGAAAAAATATCTATCCCCATATTTTCTGCTTTTTTACCCATCCAGCGAACTAAATCTGAAAGTGAGATAATATAATTACCGTGATTTTTAAAACAAATTGGCAGTATCCAAGATGGAATTTTGTATGATTTTTTTGAAGATAAAAATAAAAAACGTTCTTCTATAACAGGAGTATTGAATAATTTATTTAATTTTTCTTTTGGGAATAACTCGAAAATAGATCGTGGATCTATTATTGCTCCTGATAAAATATGTGCCCCAAGTTCACTTCCTTTTTCTAGTACACAGATTTTAATTTCTTTATTTTTTTTAATAGCTAATTGTTTAAGCCTGATTGCCGCAGAAAGCCCTGATGGGCCACCTCCAACTATAATCACATCATATTCAATAGATTCCCTAGGTCCATATTTATTAATTAAAGAATGATTTAATGAAGATATATAATTCATATTTTTACCTTAAAATATTTTATAATTAAAATCTTGCTAATATACGTATATCAGGACCAATTTTTTGTATTTCATGAAACTTTAATTTTATTTTTTTATCTAATGAATAATGAGGAGGTAAAGTAAACATATTATATGCTTCTCCAATCAAAATTGGGGATATATATAGCAACAATTCGTCTACACATCCTTCTAATATTAATGCGGTATTTAATTGATAACCAGCCTCAATATGAAGTTCATTAATTTTTCTTTTCCCTAATTCAATAATAACCGCTTGAAGATCAACTTTTCCTAAATTATTTGGTAATACAATAACTTCATGACCAAGATCTTCTAATATTTTTCTTTTCATTGGAAGGTCTGTAGCAGTAAATATACAACTACCACCTCCTTTTAAAACTCTAAAAAATGGGTCAATACGTAAATAACTATCAATTACAATACGATATGGTTGATGTGATGTTTTTATTGATCGTACATTTAACCGAGGATTATCTTTTAATACAGTTCCAATTCCCGTTAAAATAGCACAAGAGCGCGCTCGCCATATATGGCTGTCATTACGCGATTCTTTTGATGTAATCCATTGACTAGAATTATTATATAAAGAAGTTTTATTATCTAAGCTACTAGCTATTTTCATACGTACCCATGGTATTCCTCTTTGCATTCTTGAAAAAAAACCAATATTTATCTCGTATGCTTCTTTTTGCATCAATCCTTGTTTAACAGAAATCCCAGCCGAAATAAGTTGAGCCACTCCTTTTCCTGAAACTAGTGGATTAGGGTCATTGATCGCAATAATAACTTTTTTAATACCAGATTTAATTAAAGCCTCTGTACAAGGTGGGGTATAACCAAAATAACTACAAGGTTCAAGAGTAATATAAACAGTAGAATTATATACATCATAACCTTGCGCAGCTGCATTTAAAAGAGCATCAATTTCAGCATGATTCCCACCTGGACTTTTCGTATAACCACAAGAAATAATGCGTTTTTCTTTTACAATAACACACCCAACTCTAGGATTAGGAGAACTATTTATTGATAATTTAGCTTGTTGTAAAGCTAACGTCATTGCCATAAAGTCAATTGAATCAAAAAACATTATAAAAATAAATTATAACAATCAGTTATTATAATATTTATATTGCATTAGAAAATTAAAAAAAAGAAAAATTATAATTATAATTTTTCTTTAAATATATTTTAATTAATATTATATATAATAATATAATAAATATTTTTAAAAATAAAAATATATTTTATATACTTTATAAATTAATAATAAATATTATGAATAATATCGTTTATTTTAAAAAAAAATCTTCAAATAATTTAGTGATAAGAAGTTTAAAAAACGTATGGCATCCTTGTGCGCAAATAAAATATCCTGTAGAAAATAAAAGTAATTTTTATAAAATTCCATTGATTCCAATTAGTCATGGAAATGGTCCATGGTTAATTGATGTTTCAGGAAAACGTTATTTAGATGCTATTAGTTCTTGGTGGGTTAATCTTTTTGGTCATTCTAATTCTTATATTAATAAAGCATTAAAAAATCAACTTAATAAATTAGAACATGTAATGCTATCTAATTTAACGCATAAACCAGTAATAAAATTATCAGAAAAATTATCATCTCTTACTCAATATAAACTTGGACATTGTTTTTATGGCTCCGATGGAGCATCTGCCGTTGAAGTTGCTTTGAAAATGAGTTTTCATTATTGGTACAACAAAGGATTTTTAAATAAAAAAAAATTTATTTGTTTACAAAATAGTTATCATGGTGAAACATTAGGAGCTTTAGCGGTAACTAATATTCAGTCATTTAAAGAAATATATACGTCTTTATTAAACAAAACTTATATTATTACCACACCAGATTCAAGAAATATAAATAAAGGAAATAGTGCTAATGAAATAGCTAGATGTGCTATTTTTGATTTAGAAATTCTTTTAAAAAAAAATCACAATAAGATTGCTGCTATTATTATTGAACCATTAGTGCAATGTGCTGGTGGTATGATAATGTATGATTCAATATATTTAAAGTTAGTTCGTGAAATTTGTAATAATTACAATATTCATTTAATTGCAGATGAAATTGCGGTTGGATGCGGTCGAACTGGAAAATTTTTTGCTTGTGAGCATGCTGAAATTTGGCCGGATTTTCTTTGTTTATCAAAAGGTATTACAGGAGGTTATTTGCCTTTATCATTAGTAATGACTACTGATAAAATTTATAATTCAATTTATTATAAAAATAATATAAATATTTTTTTACATTCACATTCATATAGTGGAAATCCATTAGCTTGTTGCGCTGCATTAGCAACATTAGAAATTTTTAATAAAGATAACATATTACAACGAATTTCTCAGGACATGAAAAAAATTACAAAAGCACTTACTTCTTTAATAACACATCCTAAGATTATTAATTTTCGTCAAAAGGGAATGATCTGGGCATTTGATGTTATAATTGAAGACCCAGAACAAATAGAAACATTTTCTAAAAAATTTTTTGTTGCTGCTTTAAAAAATGAATTATTATTAAGACCGATTGGAAATACAGTTTATTTAATGCCTCCATATATTCTTAATAAAAATGAAATACAACATATGACATCAGCAATTTTTCAAACTTTTAATGAAGTAATTACATAAAAATAAAATTTTGAAATTTACACGTAAATTTCAAAAAAATATTTAACAATAGATTATAAATATTTAACTAAATAAGATTTTTTTTAAAAAATAAATAATATTAAAATATTTTAGATAATTTATTTTTAAATTTTTTATTAAAACAATGATTTATAATTCATATTTATAATTAATATGTCACTGAAAATTATTCAATCTTCTAAAGAATCTAATTCTATAAAAAAAAATAATGCTATTTCATCATCACAATCATTAATTTGGAAGCTTGATGAAGTAATTAATTTATTTAATTTACCATTTAATGATTTATTATTTCGCGCTCAAAAAGTACATAGAAAATATTTTGATGCCAATGAAATTGAATTAGCGGTACTATTATCTATAAAAACCGGAGGTTGTACAGAAGATTGTGGATATTGTCCTCAATCTACACATTATAATACAGAAATTACAGCTACAAAAATTTTATCTATAGAATCAGTTATTACCGCCGCTCAAAAAGCAAAATCAGATGGAGCTACTAGATTTTGCATGGGAGCAGCATGGAGAGAATTAAAAGACAGAGATTTAGATAACATTGAAAATATGATTTGTGAGGTTAAAAAAATAGGTTTAGAAACTTGTTTAACATTAGGTATGTTAAATGAAAATCAAGCATATCGTTTAAAAAAAGTTGGTTTGGATTATTATAATCATAATTTAGATACTTCTCCTAAATTATATGGAGATATTATTAGCACAAGAGATTATGAAAATAGACTTAATACACTTAAAAATGTGCGTAATGTAGGTATTAATATATGTTGCGGCGGTATAATAGGATTATCTGAGTCCAGAGATCAGCGTGCAGAATTAATTTTTCAATTAGCAAATTTAAATCCATATCCAGAATCAGTTCCTATTAATAATTTAGTACAAATTAAAGGAACTCCATTATATGGTTCTTCTATTTTAGATCCATTAGAATTTATACGAACTATAGCTGTCGCACGAATAACTATGCCAACTTCTAGGATAAGAATGTCAGCCGGTCGAAAAGAAATGGGGGAGACAACACAAGCTTTTTGTTTTTTAGCTGGAGCTAATTCAATTTTTTATGGCGATAAACTTTTAACTACTGATAATACAAAAACTAATGATGATAGTAAATTACTTAAAAAATTAGGAATAAATACTCGAAATATAAAAATTAAAATGAAAAATAATATAAAACAAATTTAGATTTAATAATAAAAAATTAATTATATTACTATTAAAATATATTTAATTATAATAAAATATATTTAGAATCAAAGATAAAAGGAAGTGTGGCCGAGAGGTTTAAGGCACCAGTCTTGAAAACTGGCAACAGGTAAAACCGGTTCGTGAGTTCGAATCTCACCACTTCCATATATTTTAAATAAAAATTTTTTAAATATTTTTAATAATCAATGAAATAAAAATAATTATTGAAATTAAATATAATTATTTTTATAATATAATTGTTGAAAATAAAAATATTAATTTTAAATTTAAATATAAATTAAGTCGCCCTGGTGGTGAAATGGTATACACAAGGGACTTAAAATCCCTCGCTAATAAATTAAAGCTTGCCGGTTCAAGTCCGGCCCAGGGCACCATTTATTATATAAATCAATACATTATATTCAATTACTTTTTCCAAATACATCTTCCATTTGAATGTTTATCTATCTTAGATAGAATCATATTATGTTCAACTAACTCATTGGAATTGGCTAATTTTATTGGAATATTATTTGGTATTTTTATTTTAGTTTCAATATTATTTGAATTATTAATTTTAGGTTTAAAATTTAAATTACTTTGACCTCTGGTCATTGCTAGATATACTTCCGCTAAAAGTTCTGCGTCAAGTAAACCGCCATGTAAAGTTCTATGTATTTTTGAAATATTATAGCGATCACATAATGCATCTAAAGAATTACGTTTTCCAGTATGTATTTTTCTTGCCATCAATAATGTATCAGTAATTCGATAAATATATTTTGTAAAATTTGAATAACCTAAAAGAGATAATTCCATATCCAAAAATCCAACATCAAATGCTGCGTTATGAATTATAATTTCAGAATTAGAAACATAATTTAAAAAATTATCTACAATTTCTGAAAATTTTGATTTATTTTTAAGAAATTTTGTTGTTAAACCATGTATAGCTAAAGCACTTTTTTCGGAATCTCTACCGGGGTTAATATAATAATGTAAATTATTTCCAGTAATTTGACGATTTTTAATTTCTACGCATCCAATTTCAATAATACGATGACCATCAATAATATTTAATCCTGTTGTTTCTATATCTAAAACAATATGACGATGCATTTTATAAAAAAAATTATTTAATAATATTGATTAACAATTTAAAAAAATATTTTTAAATTTTAATAAATTGAGTTAGAAATAAAATGTGGTGGAGGTTATCGGAATTGAACCGATGACATCCTGCTTGCAAAGCAGGTGCTCTACCAACTGAGCTAAACCCCCATTCATATATATAGGTCTGATTGGACTCGAACCAACGACTACCGCGTTATCAACACGGTGCTCTACCAACTGAGCTACAGACCTAAAATTTAAATATATAATAACATTATAATACTAAAATTATTTTTTGTATCGTTTTAACAAAATATTTTTTAAAAATTTTTTTAATTTTTATAAATAAATTTTAAAAAATAAATTATTTTTAAATTTACATAAATCTAAATACTTTTAACTTCATAAATCTATACATATAATCCTCTTGTTTTGTGTGCTTGCAAAACTCTCGTACAACCTATTATAAACGCAGCGGTACGTAATGATACTTTTTTTGTGTTAGCTAATTCCCATATAGCATTAAATGCATTACATATAATATTATTTAATCTTAAATTAATTTCTTGTTCTGTCCATAATAAATTAGAAAGATTTTGTACCCACTCAAAATAACTAACAATTACACCTCCGGCATTAGTAATAACGTCTGGCGCTAATATTATTCCTTTATCTCGCAAAATATCATCCGCTTCTGTTGTTGTTGGTCCATTAGCTCCTTCTAATATAATTTTTGCTGTAACATTATTTGCATTATTAATGGTAATTTGATCTTCAATCGCAGCTGGAATCAATATGTCACATGGAATAGACCAAAATTCTTTAGAATCATTAATTTTTTCACCCTCATTAAAATCTTTTATACTTCTTGTGAAAGTAACATATTTTTGTAACTTAGGTATATTAAATCCATTTGGATTATAAATTGTTGTTTTATCATCCTGTATTGCCACAATTTTTGCGCCAGCTTTAAAAAAAAGATTTGCCGCAACACTACCTACATTACCAAACCCTTGTATAGAAATTTTAGAGTTAATAATATTTAAATTTATTTTAGAAGCAATTTTACTACCAATAATAAATACACCGCGCCCAGTTGCTTTTTGTCTACCAAAACTACCCCCAATAGAGATTGGTTTGCCTGTAACAATACCTGGTATAGTGTAATTTTTTTTTGTTGAATAAGTATCCATCATCCATGACATAATCTGCATATCAGTTCCAACATCAGGCGCTGGTATATCTTTATTTAATCCAATTATAGAGCTAATTTCATTAGTATAACGACGTGTTAATCGCATTAATTCATTATTTGATAAATTTTTTGGATTAACACGAATTCCTCCCTTTGCTCCGCCATAAGGTATATTAACCGCAGCATTTTTTATTGTCATCCAGCCAGATAAAGCAATTATTTCAGATAATGTAACATCCGGATGAAAACGTACCCCACCTTTTCCGGGACCACGTAATATATTATGTTGCACACGATATCCTTCGTAATGAAAAACTTCTCCATTATCATGCTCAATTGGAACATCTACTATTAAAATTTTTTTTGGATGTTTCAATATCTCTATCCAGCGAGATAGAGAACCAAGATATGGGGTAACACGATCAATTTGCTGTAAATAAACACCCCATGGCCCAAGATCATTTTGTGAAAGATAAGATGGTCTAGAATTATCTGTAAATTTAGACATTTTGATAATATCCTTTTTAATTGATAGTATATTAATAATTTAAAATTATTACAATAATTTAAAATATTTTAAAATAGTCATGTAAAAATAAAAAATTTATTTTTAAAATTATAATTATATTTGTGATTATACTAATAATTAGTACAATGAAAAATTTTTTAAATTCATATTTTTTTATCAATAAAATAAATAATAATTTTTTAAAAATTAATACAATATTAACTTCTATTAAATTTTGTTTAACTAAAAAAGTTAATGGAATTAGACTTGATAAAGCGCTATCATTAATATTAAATCAATATTCGCGAAATTGCATTCAAAAATGGATAAAATTAAAACAGATATTAATTAATAATAAAACAGCAGAAGCTGATATGATTATTTCTGGATATGAGTTAATTATTATTAAACCTAAAAAAAATTTTTTTTTAAACAAAACAGAAAAAAAAGTAATAAAATTAGATATAATTTATGAAGATAATGAAATTATTATTCTTAATAAGTCAGCTGGGTTGGTAGTTCATCCGGCAATTGGTAATTTATCTGGAACATTATTTGATAATCTTTTAGAAATTTATCCATTTTTAATAAATGTTCCTAGAGCGGGTATTGTACATCGTTTAGATAAGAATAGTAGCGGATTAATGGTTGTTGCTAAATCAATAAAATCATATATACATCTTGTTAATCAATTAAAAATGCACATTGTTCAAAGAAAATATTTAGCAATGGTTTGGGGTATTCCAAAATTAAATGGAATGATTAATGCAGCAATAATGCGAAATCCACATAATCGTATTAAAATGACTGTTTCTAAAAATTTTAATGCTAAACCAGCTTTAACTTATTATGAAAGATTAGCGACTGGGATAATTAATAAAAAACATATTAGTTTAATTCGCTGTAATTTAAAAACAGGAAGAACTCATCAAATTAGAGTACACATGCAATGGTTAGGACATGGAATAGTTGGAGATAATCTTTATGGTAAAAAATATTCAAAATCATTAATATTTAATAGACAGGCATTACATGCTTATAAATTAGGATTAATACATCCAAAAAATAATTTAAAATTAAAATGGAGAATCAATCTTCCAGATGATATTTCTAAATTAATTACATTTTCTGGTATAAAATGGATTTAATATTTCCTATAATAAAAAAATTTTTTTTAAATATTTTTAAAAATATCAATTTTAAAAAAATTTTATAAATTAAAATTGATTTTTATATTTTTTTATAATTATTTCTGTTTCTCTTTTTATATCACGTTCGCGTTCTTTTCGACGTTTATCATATTGTTTTTTTCCTTTAGCAAGAGCTATTTCGCATTTTATTCTATTTTTTACAAAATATAATTTAGATGGAATTAAAGTGTATCCAGATTTTTTAACCTTTCCAGTTAATTTTTTAATTTCAGTTGCATGCAATAATAATTTTCGTGTTCTAATTGTGTCATAACTAATATCTGTAAAAACATTTAAATTAGATAAAATACTAATATGTGCGCCTAACAAAAATATTTCATTATCACGAATAATGATATATGATTCTTTTAAATGAACATGTTTTGCCCGTATTGATTTAACTTCCCATCCTTTTAGGACAATGCCAGCTTCATAATAATCTTCTAGAAAATAATTAAATAATGCTTTTTTATTATTTGTAATTATCATACTTGTTATAAGTATATTTTAAAAAATTTGATAATATATTTTATTAGAATTAAAATTAAACGTTAATTTATTTAATTTTAATAAATAAATATAAAAAACAACTAAATCATATTCAAATTAATAATTTTAGTACTTGTCAATTCTAATTAATAACATATGAGTAAATTAATTTATGTTCAAATTTGTTATGCTGATTTACAATTACAAATTTTGTATGAATTATATGTGACAAATCAAACTTCTATACAAACAGCAATTCTTCAAAGTAATATTTTACATAAAATTAGTAAAATTAATTCAATTAATTTAAAAGTAGGTATTTATGGAAAATTAAAAAAATTAGATACAATATTACGTAATAATGATAGAATTGAAATTTATCGTCCATTGATCATTAATTCAAAAAATTACATTATCGCAAAATAATTAATAATTCTTAATTATATTAAAAATTTTAATATTAATTAAATTTTGTTCACCGTTATATTGGTGAACAATTAATATAAAATTTAAATAATTATTTTTCAAAAAAATAAAAAATTTATTTTGATAAAGCATCTATTACACACAATGCAGTCATATTTACAATTCTTCTTACTGTCGCTGATGATGTTAAAATATGAATCGGTTTTGAACAACCTAATAAAATAGGGCCAATTGCAACACCATTACCAGATGTTATTTTTAATAAATTATAAGCTATATTTGCAGATTCAATATTTGGTAACACCAAAAGATTAGCATCTCCAGTTAATTTAGAATTTGGTATTTGTTTGTGTAATAATTCATTATTTAGAGCGTAATTTCCATTCATTTCTCCATCAATTTCTAATTCTGGCATTTGTTTTTGTATTAATTTTAATGCTGTCCTCATTTTATGAGCTGAAATATTATTATTTGAACCAAAATTTGAATTAGATAAAAGAGCAACACGAGGTTTTAAGCCAAGAGAAAACATTTTTTTTGCTGCTAGAATTGTAATTTCTGATAATTCTTCTGCGTTTGGATTTTCATTAATATGTGTATCAACCAACATTAGTTGCCGATCCATAAGAATTAAATTACTCATTGCTGCATATATATTTGTTTTATTTTTTTTGCCTATTATTTGATCGATATAATTTAAATGTAATTTGGTAGAACCAAGAATACCACAAATCATTCCATCAGCATTTCCTTTATGAATAGCCATAGCGCCTATTAATGTATTACATTTTCTCATTTTTAATTGAGCATATTGCTCAATCATACCCTTACGATTTGTCATAGATAAATAAGTTTTCCAGTAATCCTTATACTGTTTATTAAAATCAGGATCTATTATTTCAAAATGTATTCCGGGTTTTATTCGTAATCTAAGTTTTTTGATATGTTGTTCTAAAATTTTTGTACGTCCAATTAAAATAGGAAAAGCCAAATTTTCATCAATAACCACTTGTATAGCGCGTAGTATTTTTTCCTCTTCTCCTTCCGAATAAATAATTCTTTTAATATTTTTTTGTGCTTTTTTAGCTATCTGAAAAATAGGATTCATAAAAGCACTACTACGGTAAACAAATTTTTGTAAATGATTTGTATAAATTTCTATATCTTTAATTGGTTTAGTGGCAACACCAGATTTTTCGGCAGCAATTGCAACAGCTGGAGCAATTTTAATCATTAAACGAGGATCAAATGGCTTTGGAATAATACATTCTGATCCAAATGTCATATTAGTAATTCCATAAGTTGTATTAACAATATCAGATTGTTCTATTTGAGCTAAATCAGCAATTGCATGTACTGCTGCAATTTCCATTTCCCGTGTAATAGTTGTAGCCCCAGAATCTAGTGCTCCACGAAAAATATAAGGAAAGCATAATACATTATTTACTTGATTAGGATAATCAGAACGACCTGTAGCAATAATTGCATCATTTCTAACAGATTTAATATCTTCTGGTAAGATTTCTGGTAATGGATTAGCTAACGCTAATATTATAGGATTTTTTGCCATTTGTAATACCATTTCTTTTTTTAATACTCCAGATACTGATAATCCAAGAAAAATATCTGCATTAGGAATAATATCAGATAATGTTCGAGCTGTAGTATCTTTTATAAAACGAGCCTTATTTGAATCCATTAATTCAGACCGTCCCTTATAAAGAACTCCAGCTAAATCTGTAACAAAAATATTTTGTAATGGAAAACCAAGATCAATAATTAAATCAAGACAAGCTAATGCTGCAGCACCTGCTCCAGAAACCACTAATTTACAATCTTTCATTTTTTTTTTAACTAATTTTAATCCATTTAAAATAGCTGATCCAACGATAATAGCAGTCCCATGTTGATCATCATGAAATACTGGTATTTTCATATGATTACGTAATTTTTTTTCAATATAGAAACATTCTGGAGCTTTAATATCTTCTAGATTAATACCACCAAAAGTTGGTTCTAATGAAAATATAATATCACATAATTTGTCTGGATCTGTTTCATTTATTTCAAGATCAAAAACATCAATTCCGGCAAATTTTTTAAATAATACTGCTTTTCCTTCCATTACTGGCTTAGATGCTAATGGACCAATATTTCCCATTCCTAAAACAGCTGTTCCATTAGTTATTACTGCAACTAAATTTCCTTTAGTAGTGTATTTAAATACATTATTTGAATTAGATACAATTTCTTCGCAAGCAGAGGCCACGCCCGGAGAATATGCTAATGCTAAATCATCTTGATTACTAAGTTGTTTACTTGGAATAACACTAATTTTTCCTGGGATAGGGAATTCATGATACTCTAAAGCGGATTGATGTGATTTTTTACAAAAATTTTTTTTAAAATTAATCATTATAATATATTTTATTAGTTAATATTTTATGAAAATAAATAATTTAATTTTTATGAAATTGTGTAAATTTATTACACAATAATTGTTTTAAGTCAGTAATTTAATTACAAAAAAATTTGAAAAAAATTCTATAAAATATATTTATAGTCAAAATATATTTTTTAAATTTTTGAATAGATAATAAAAAATATTATTTTTATTATTTTATATTTTTACTTTCTAATTTTAATAAATTATTATTTAAGATAAATAAAAATAGATAAAATAGTAATAAAATTAAATTATATAAAATTTTTTAAAATTTGAAGAAAATTTTACTTTATTTAAGTATATCACATTTTATTTTAAAAAATTAATTGCTCGTTAATATAGATCTTATTATCAAAGATCTTATGTATTATTATAATGTTTATTTAGTTTTTATATTCTATTAATTTTTTAATTAATTTTTGAAAATTTTAATCTTATGAGTACTTTAAGAATATATAATTCATTTTCTCGTAAAAAACAAATATTTTATCCAATAACACCAGGAAAAGTAGGTTTGTATGTATGTGGTATTACTGCTTATGATTATTGTCATCTCGGTCACGCAAGATTAATGATTGTATTTGATATAGTGCAACGCTGGTTACGTATTAATAATTATGACGTAACATATGTACGTAATATTACTGATATTGATGATAAAATTATTGCCTGCGCTAAAAAAAATAATGAATCAATTAAAACATTAACTTCTCGTTTTATTAAAGCAGCTCAAGAAGATTCTTTATTACTTCATATTCAACCTCCAGATTATCAACCTTGCGCAACTAACTATATACCACAAATATTAAAAATGATTGAAAAATTAATTTTTAATGGATTGGCTTATCAAAATAATAATGGAAAAATTAATGGAGATGTAAATTATTCTGTTCGTAATTTTTTAAATTATGGAAAGTTATCTGGTAGATTAATTTCTTCTAATTTTAATAAAATTAATGAAAAAAATAATTTTAAAAAAGATCCATTAGATTTTGCTCTTTGGAAAGTTTCCAAAAATAATGATCCTTATGAAATTAGATGGAATTCTAAATGGGGGGCAGGTCGCCCCGGATGGCATATCGAATGCTCTGCTATGTCCTGTTATTTATTAGGATCACATTTTGATATTCATGGCGGAGGACAAGATTTAAAATTCCCGCATCATGAAAATGAAATTGCTCAATCTGAAGGAGCATATAAACATAAATTTGTTAACTATTGGATGCATAGCGGTTTTGTTAAAATAAATAATAAGAAAATGTCAAAATCATTTGGTAATTTTTGTACAATTCGTGATTTATTAAAAAAATATAATCCAGAAGTAATAAGATTTTTTATCTTACGATCACATTATCGTAGTACAATAAATTATTCAGAAATTTATTTAAATTATGCTAAAAAAAGTTTGATTCGATTATATTTAGCGATAAAAGATATACCAAAAATAAATTATAAAAAAATTATTGATTTAAATGAACCTCATGCAAAACGTTTTATAATAGCTATGAATGATGATTTTAATACTCCGGTTGCAATTTCCATATTATTTGATTTAGCTAATATAATTAATAAAAATAAATCTATAAAAATGGCTAAACAATTACGAGGATTAGGTAATTGGTTAGGGTTATTGGAATATTCATCAGATGAATTCTTAAAAAATAATATTTATACTGAAAGGAAAAAAAATGTAAATTATTCTGAAAACGATATTAAATTAAAAATTTATTTTAGATCAGAAGCTAGAAAAAGAAAAAATTTTTTAGAGGCAGATAAAATACGTCAAGAATTAGTTAATAATGGAATTATTTTAGAAGATATGCCTAATGGTAAAACAGAATGGAGAAGAATTTAACTAAAATTTTTTGTACTTGGATAATAAAATGAAAAATATATTTTTGAATTTTGAGGAACCAATTATTAAATTAGAAAAAAAAATAGAAAAATTACGTTCTTTACAATTTAGTTCTAATATTGATACCTCAAAAGAAATTAATGATTTAGTAAAAAAATGCAATAAATTAACTGAGGAAATTTATTCTAAATTAACTCCATGGCAAATTTCCCAAATTGCTCGCCATCCAAAAAGACCATATACATTAGATTATATTCGTGAAATATTTACCGATATTCATGAATTACATGGTGATCGTAATTATGGTGATGATTTATCAATTATTGGTGTTCTTGCTCGTATTAATGGAGAATCTTGCATGGTAATTGGGCATCAAAAAGGAAGAAATGTTAATGAACGTATAATTCGTAATTTTGGTATGGCAAAACCAGAAGGTTATCGTAAGGCAGTTAGATTAATGCATATTGCTGAAAAATTTAATTTACCTATTTTTACTTTTATTGATACACCTGGCGCATTTCCAGGAATAGATGCAGAAGAAAGAGGTCAATCTGAGGCAATTGGACATAGTATTTATGTAATGTCAAAATTAAAAGTACCATTGATTTCTACTATTATTGGTGAAGGAGGATCAGGGGGGGCACTAGCAATTGCTGTTAGTGATATTACTTTAATGTTACAATACGCAATTTATTCTGTTATTTCTCCGGAAGGTTGCGCATCTATTCTTTGGAAAACTTCAAAACGTGCTTCTGATGCAGCTGAAGCATTAGGATTGACGGCTGATAAATTAAAATCAATTGGATTAATTAATAAAATTATAAAAGAACCCATAGGTGGAGCACATCGTAATATTAAATTAATGTCTAATACACTAAAAAATATATTATTTAATACATTAAACAAATTTAAAAATATAAAAATTAAAGACTTATTAAATATACGTTATAATAAATTAATGAATTATGGAAAATTTAAAAGAATTAATTCTATGTGAAGAAATTATGTTAAAAAAATTTTTGAATATTTTTGATATATCATTTTTATCAAATAATTCTAAAATTGCTTTAGCTTATAGTGGAGGAATTGATTCATCGGTATTACTTGATATTTCTTTTACTCTTTTTTGTAATTATAAAATACAATTTTATGTTTTTCATATTAATCATGGATTAAGTCCATCTTCAGATAAATGGTTAATTCACTGCAAAAATACATGTAAAATATATAAAAACATTATATTTCATTCTTTTAAAATTGATTTATTTTCATATAAAAAAAATATTGAAGAAAATGCAAGAATAAAAAGATATTATGCATTAAAAGAATTATGTCAAAAATATAATATAAAATATTTACTAACCGGACATAATCAGGATGATCAAGCAGAAACAATTTTATTAAAATTATTACGTGGAAGCGGTATTTCTGGGTTATCTGGAATATATGCTATTAATAAAAAATTACCTTTATTGAATAATTCTAATATTATCCTTATACGCCCTTTATTACATTGTTCACGTAATGAAATTGCACATTATGCACAACTTCATTCTCTTAATTATTTAAAAGATGAATCAAATAATAATACTCGTTATACAAGAAATATATTAAGATTATATGTGATACCTTTGTTAGAAAAATTATTTCCAGGATTTAAAAAAAGATTTTCACGATTTGCGTATCACGCGCAATCTGCAGAAAAATTATTAAATTTATTAGCAAAAAAAGATCTTAAAATATGCTCAAAAGAAAAATCTATTGATATTGGAAAGATAAAAAAATTTGATCCAGATCGTGTAAAAAATTTATTACGTTATTGGCTTAACAAATATAATACAAAAAAACCATCTTCAATTTGGTTAAATAAATTATATAATCAAATTTTAGAAAAAAAATGTCATAAACAAATATCTATAATGCATGCACAATATCATATAAAAAGTTATCGTAATCAATTGTTTTGCTTAAAAAAAGAAAAAATAAATAAAAATATAAATAAAAACATAAATCAATCATTTATTTGGGATAAAGAATCAAAAATAATATTTTCTAATTTTAATGGAGTTTTATATTTTTGTCCGGTTACTGGGGATAAAATTGGAATAAATGTATCCTGGCTAAGAAAACAATTTTTATTAATTAAAAATAAAACAGGAAAAGAACGATTAAAATTAACAAAAAATAGTTATAATAAAAATATTAAAAATTATTATAGAGAAATGAATATTCCTATATGGAATCGTTTTAATTTACCAATTATTTATGTTCAAAATATCAATAATACTTTAAATTTTAATAATTTATTATATGCGGCCGGTATTGGAATAAATTATATCTATCAAACAAATAAAGGAGAGCGTATTTGTTTACATTGGATTAATTTAGATAATTAGATATAAAAATATTATAATTTTAAATATATATAAATATCTTTTATAATACTCTATATAGAAAATATTTTTAAATCTTAAAAATAAAAATCATGAAAAAAAATAAAAATCATGAAACATATTGTGAACTGTATTAAATTAAATTGTAAAGAAGAAGGTTTAGATTCTCCTCCATTTCCAGGAGAAATAGGGGAAAAAATATGGAAAAATGTTTCAAAAAAAGCTTGGTATTCATGGTTAAAATATCAAACTATGTTAATTAATGAAAATCGTTTAAATCTTTCTGAGGTTGGACATAGAAAATACTTAATTAATCAAATGAAATATTATTTTTTTAATAACAAATAAATTTATATTAAAAAATTTTATTTATTAAATAATAATGTTTTTACATTATTTTTTGATCCAAGTAAACAAATATCTGCTTTTCTAATAGCAAATAAACCAACTGTAACTACACCTAGAATTTGATTTTTTAAGAGATACAGGATTAATAATTTTTAATCCTGTTACATCAATAATAAAACAAAAATTATCAGTTATAATTGGTTTTCCATTTTTAATACGTAAACTTGGATTTTCTCCTAATTTGATTAATTGAAGCAAAACAGATGAACTCGCTATTGGAATGACTTCAATTGATTGGTAAAGGGCATGTATTGCCTACCTAGATATTTTACTAATTTTAATTCTTCTGCTATACAAATTATTTTTTCAGATACTGAAGTAATAATTTTTTTTCGGGTTAATGTCGCCTTTCCTACTTTAATCATTATACCCATTTCATTAATTTCATCTGCACTATCTATATATAGGTATGATATACTTGATTTAATTCAATTACATTAATACAATTTTTATATATAATTTTTTTTCAGTTTCTCTTGATGAAGCAACTGCACCTTTTATAAGGATAAGGTAATTTATTTTTTTAATTCATCAATAAAAAAATTAATAGTTGATCCACTTCCAATACCAATATAATCTTTATTTATAATATAATTAATTGCATAATTCGAAATTATTTTTTTTTATTTGTTCTTTTTTCCATTTTTATGAAAATTATGTTTTTTTTAAAAATTTTTATTTTTTAATACTTCTTTATAATTCGCACTGAATTTCCAATAATTATTAAACCTTAATAAATAGTATTTAAAAATTAAATATTAATTATTCTTTGACGACGTGCTTCGAATAAAATTATACCAGCAGCAACTGAAACATTTAAACTTTCTATTAATCCAGACATGGGAATATTAATCAAAATATCACAATTTTTTTTTGTTAAGTGACGAAGCCCTTTTTTTTCTGATCCCATAATAATAGCTGAAGAATCTAAAAAATTAGTATTATATAAACTTTTTTTTGATTTATTACTAGCGCCAATTAAATAAATATTACGTTCCTTTAATTTACATAAGGTATTAGATAAATTAGTTACAGTAAAAAATGGAATTGTTTCAATAGCTCCACTAGAAACTTTAGCAACTGTTGCGTTTAAACCCACTGAATTATTTTTAGTAGAAATAATTGCGTGCACTCCAGCTCCATCTGCGACACGTAAACATGCCCCCAAATTATGTGGATCAGTAATTTCATCAAGTATTAATAATAATAATGGTTCTTTAATAGAATCTAATAATTCATAAAGATTTTTTTTAAAAGAAAATTCTTTTATTTTAGCAACTACTCCTTGATGATTATGTGTTTTTGCTATATGAAACAATTTTTTATTATTTATAGAAATTATATGAATATTGGCTAATTTTGCATTTTTAATTATATTTTTCATGCGATTATCGTTACGTGAAATATCAATATATAATGTTTTTATTGAAGATGAGTTTTGAATAATTTTTGAATTTATTGCATGAAAACCAAATATTATTTTTTCTTTTATAGACATATTTTTAAAAATATATTTTAATGTTAAAATTAGTATAAAATACCCATGTGGCGAAATTGGTAGACGCGCATAGTTCAGAACTATGTTTTTAAATAAATATATTGGGGGTTCAATTCCCCCCTTGGGTAAAAATAGAATTGATATAAAAAATTCAATAAAGATTATAAATATAATATATTTTAATTTTTAACTTTTAATAAAATTTTTACTATATGCTCACAACTTTCCATAAGTAAATACGCTGCACAATCTCTTTTTTTTCTTAATTTCTTTACAAATTTTTTATTTTTCTATAATTGTACGAGACCGTAAGGTAGATTCAGTAAATATTAATCGTTTTAACCATAAAATTATCCATAAAACCTAAGCATTCTTCTAAGGCTAATAATTTAATATTTTTATCTATGTAATCTACTCAAATCATATCTAAAATAACATTTACATATTTTGTATAATTATATTTAATTTCTTTTAAAAAATCATTTTTTATAATTAATTACCAAATCAATTTATTTTTTATTACTACCAACAGTAGTTACATAAACTAAAAATTTTTTTACTAATTGTAAAACAGTAATTTCTATGTTTCATTTTTTTTAAATTTCCACGATTAAAAAGATTATTCCAAACAGTAATATAATTCTATGTAAGCACGCAGACTCCATCATATTAAAATTTTTAGAATTGGTAAACAATTTAAAGCAGAACAGATACAATATATTGCATAACCACCACTAAATATAAGTGCACATACTTATCACTAATTTTAAATTCTATTGCATTATAAAATTTATCAATTATTATACTTGATACTTCTAAACCTAATATTTTTGATGTATTTGATGATGTAAGATAAAATCCGGAACGTTGAAAAATATAAGGTCTATTAATGCCTCTTGTATACTTCAATTAAAACTTCTTCATTTTTTAATTTTGCAAAGTATTTTGATTTGGATAATTTCATGAAACTAGTATTTTCACCATTATAATGTTCTATATAATACATTTTAGAAAAATTAAAAAATATTTACGAATAAATTTATTATATATAATTTTTAAAAAAAATAATATATATATTATAAAATATTATTAAAAATTTTAAAAAATTTTCACAGATAATCTGATTATCATATAAAATTTTTTATGTTTCAAATTTAACTATAGAAGGATAGAAATGAAAATATTAGTACCAATCAAAAGGGTGGTTAATTATAATACGAAAATTAATATAAAACCAGATTATACTAATGTTGATATTAGCAATACTAAAATGTCAATAAATCCATTTGACGAAATAGCAATTGAATCAGCTATACGTTTACGTGAATCTTCTAATAAAATAAAAGAAATAATTGCAATATCTTGTGGCAATAAAAAATGTAAAGAAATATTACAAATAGCTATGGCAATGGGTGTTGATCGTGCGATTTTAATTGAAACAGATACAATATTACAATCTTTATCGGTAGCAAAATTACTTCAGGTTATTGTAAAAAAAGAAAATCCACAATTAGTTATCCTTGGAAAACAATCAATTGATAGTGATAATAATCAAACAGGTCAAATGTTAGCGGCATTACTTAATTGGCCGCAAGCTACTTTTGCATCTAAAATTGTTCTAAAAAAAAATAATAAAATTTTAGTTACTCAAGAAATTGAAGATGGCAAAGAAACAATTTTATTATCTTTACCAGCTATAATAACCACTGATTTAAGAATGAATGAGCCTCGTTATGTTACATTAATGAATATCATAAAAGCCAGAAAAAAAAATATTAATATATTTAAAATAGATGAATTAAATGTTAATATCAATACAGGGTTAAATATTATAAAAGTAAAAGAATCACATAAAAATAATTTAGGCATAAAAGTAAAAAATGTGATTGAATTAATTGATAAATTAAAAAATGAAGCTAAAATTATATAATTTTTTGAAGGTTTTTTAAATTATGCCGGCACTTGTAATTGCAGAACATGATAATTCTTATCTTAAAATAAGTACACTAAATACTATTACCGCCGCAACTTTGTGTAGTGATGAAATTCATATATTAATTATTGGGTATAATATTGAAAAAGTAATACTTGATGCAAAAAAAGTTAATAATATAAAAAAAATTTTATTAGTTGATTCATTATATTTTTCTAATAATCTACCGGAAAATATAGCAGCACAAATATCAGTTATAGCTTCTAATTACAGTCATATATTAGCACCAGCAACTATATATGGAAAAAATATTTTACCTCGTGTGGCCGCATTATTAAATGTAATGCAAATTTCTGAAATTACTAAAGTTTGTAACCCAAGTACTTTTGAAAGACCAATATATTCTGGAAGAATTATAGCTACTGTTCAATCCACAGATATAATAAAAGTCATTACTGTTCGTGCTACTAATTTTATTTCCGCAAAAAAAGAAGGAAATAAAGCTATTATTCATATAATTTCAAAAATTAATTATTTTAGTAATACTGCATCAATTTTTATATCTAGGGAATTAATAAAATCAAAGCGCCCGGAATTAACTTCTGCAAAAATTGTAGTCGCTGGAGGAAGAGGATTAGGTTCATCTAAAAATTTTAAAATTCTTGAGGGTCTTGCTGATAAACTTAATGCCGCTATAGGAGCATCACGAGCAGCAGTTGATGCTGGTTATATATCAAATAATTTACAAATTGGACAAACTGGAAAAATTGTAGCACCACAATTATATATTGCTATAGGCATTTCCGGTGCCATTCAACATTTATCTGGTATGAAAGATTCCAAAATAATAGTTGCTATTAATCAAGATGAAGATGCGCCTATTTTCGATATATCTGACTATGGTTTAGTTGGGGACTTGTTTGAAATTATACCAAAATTTATAAAATATTTGAGTTAAAAACTTAAAAATAAAAATTATATTTGTTAAAATTTCTTATACAAAAAAAATAATCTGCCTATAATATTTTATACAAAATTATAACAATAAATTATATTCATATTTTTATAAAACAATCGATTTTTTTTTATATATAAAATTTTACATTTTTACTAATAGACTAATATGTAAATACTTATAAAATGCATGGTTTATAACAATTTTTTTATAATAAAATTATATAAAATTATAAAATCTTTCAAAAGTATTTAATGTTTTTAAAAATACTATATCAAATTTCTTTCTAAAATACTTTAATTAATTTTTATTAAATATAATAAATTTTAAGAAGACCTAAAAAACATTTTTATAGATTTTAAATAATTTCTTGAACAAAAAATACATTTTAAATTTATTTTTATTAAATATAATAAATTTTAAGAAGACCTAAAAAACATTTTTATAGATTTTAAATAATTTCTTGAACAAAAAATACATTTTAAATTTATTTTTATTAAATTTATAAAAATATTACATTTATATTTTTTATAATATCAATTTAATAAATTTAATAATATAATATTTTATAATTAAAATTATAAAATTATATTATCGGAGTACTAGGATTTGAACCTAGGACCCTCTGGTCCCAAACCAGATGCGCTACCAGACTGCGCTACACTCCGCTATTTTCACAATAATACTTATTTATATTATATTTGTCAATATTTAAAATTTTAAAGACATTAATATAATTTTATTTTATTACTTTTAATTCCTAATATTACATTTCCCAATCCAGTACCTATAGATACACCTAATTTTTTGAAAAATTTTTCAGAAAAATTATCTGTTTCAGTATAATTAACAATTCTTTTTTGTTTTAAAACATTATTAGCAACACTGAAAACTGTCCCATAATCATCAACCAATCCAAGTTCAATCGCTTGACTGCCAGTCCAAAATATACCAGAAAAAATATCTGGAGACTTTTTTAATCTATTTCCTCTACCAGTACATACAGAATCTATAAACTGCTTATGAATATCATGTAATATTTTTTCAATATATTTTTTTTGTTTAAAATCAAGAGGACTAAATGGATCTAAAATACCCTTATTTTTACCGGATATTAACAATCTTCTTTCAATTCCTAATTTATTCATTAATCCTGTAAAACCAAAGTTATCCATTAATACTCCAATTGATCCAACAATACTAGATTTATTTACATAAATTTTATCTGCAGCAGAAGCAATATAATAACTTCCAGATGTACAAATTTCTTCTACTACCGCATATAATGGTTTACTTGGATATATTTTTTTTAAACGCATTATTTCATCATAAATAAGACTAGCTTGTACTGGAGTTCCTCCGGGGCTATTTATACGTAATATAACTCCTACAGAATTATTAGAAGAAAAAGCTTTATCTAATGCTGGTATAATTCTCTCAGCGGAACTATATGTATCTGGTTGAACTATATTTTTAACATCTATTAAAGCTGTATGTTTAATTTTTATTTTATTATTAGAAAAATAAAACATATTGAAAATAATATATATTATTAGTATAAAAGAAAATATTTTAAAAAAAATTCCCCAACGATGTTTTGATTGTTGTTGACGAATATTAAACATTACTACTTTTTCTAAAGTATCTTTTTCCCAATTATTTTTATTTATATTTGATTCTATTCCTATTTTTTTTTCGTTATCCATTTTTAATTTAATAGTTTAGTTATAAAAAATAAAAAATTTTATTTTTTTAATAAATTTTCTAAAAATTTTTTACACTCTAATGGTAATGATGATTTTAATTTTGTTATTTTTCTGTCTTTTGGATGAAAAAAGGTAATTTGAGAAGCGTGTAGAAACATTCTATTAAAAGAATTTTTTGATTTTTTTAAAGCTTTATTTAAAAAAAAATTACCATATTTATTATCTCCAACAACAGAAAAACCAATTTTTGATAAATGAACACGTATTTGATGAGTGCGCCCAGTTTTTAATTCTGCTTCTAATAATGTATATTTTTTTCCATAATTACATTTTAAAGAAAAAATTGTATGAGATGCTTTTCCTCCATTTTCTATAACTGTTACTCGTCTATTTCCATCTTTAGAAATATATTTATGAAGCGAATATTTAATATGTTGACGTTTATTAATCCAATTTCCATTTACTAATACTAAATAGCGCTTATCAATATAACCAGATCGCATTTGTTCATGAAGATTAATTAAAGCGATTCGTTTTTTAGCTAATAATAATATACCAGAAGTATCACGATCTAAACGATGTACTAATTCTAAAAATTTTAATTTTGGCCTTAATATTCTTAGTTGTTCTATAATACCACAACTAATACCAGATCCTCCGTGAACAGCAATACCAGATGGTTTTTCAATAATAAGTAAATAATTATCCTCTAATAATATTTTAAATTTTATATTAACAATTTTACTTACTATTTTTTTTTCAATTTTTATTGGATGTAATATTTCTATAATATCATTTTTTTTTAAACGATAAGTTTGATTAATACGGTTTTTATTAATACATACCTCTCCAGATCGTAAAATTTTATAAATATGTCCTCTAGGTACCTTATAACAAACACGTAATAAAAAATTATCAATTCTTTGACCAATATTTTCCTCAAGAATGATAAATTTTTGTATTGATATTGATGATGTAATATTATTATTTAATCCAAGAATATTCATTTAAATTTTAAAATTTTTAGAATTAGATACAATTAATTAATTTTTAATATATATAAATATATAATAATAAATTAAAATTTAATTTAAATTTTTTATTATTTAAAAAATTAAACAATTTATTTACTATAATTTTTTTTAATTAAATATAAGATTTTTAAAAAATAGAAAAATTATAAATATAGTATAAAATGTAATTTTTAATATAAAATATTTTAGTATAAAATTTTATTTTTTTACAAAATATGCGTTAAAAATGAATTAAATTATTTTAAATAAATTAATTAAATTTTATTTTAAGAATATAAAAATTACTAAAACCTACCAAGTGTATTCTAATAAATTTGATTTGAATATATAAAAAATAATTATATAAAATATTGCGTAAATTATAACTCAACTTTTAGTCATATTTATATTTTTAAAGTGTAAATCAACCTATCTCAAAATATTTAAATAAAATTAAAAATATTATTTAATAAATATGTAAACTAAATATTTACCATAGAATATGGAGATAAAATTATGAACCAATAAATTTTATAGTGCGGCTGGCAGGAATCGAACCCACGACCTCTTGGTTCGTAGCCAAGTACTCTATCCAACTGAGCTACAGCCGCATGATCGTCTTTAATTTTTTTATTTTAGCACATTAAAAATAAATTAAAAATTATTTAATTTACTTAATAAAAATAAAAATTAAATTTTTATTTTTTATAAAATAAACTAAAAATTATTTATTAATATAACTTTTATTATTAATATGACAATTAAATCAGATAATTGGATTCATAATATGGCTAAGTATCATGGGATGATAGAGCCTTTTGTTCCTCATCAAGTAAGAGAGATTAATTCTCGTAAAATTGTTTCTTACGGAATTTCTTCATATGGGTATGATATTCGTTGCGCAAATGAATTTAAAATTTTTACAAATATTAACTCAACAATTATTGATCCAAAAAATTTTGATAATAAATTATTTGTAGATTTTGTTGGTGATGTATGTATTATTCCTCCAAATTCTTTTGTTTTAGCTCGTACTATAGAATACTTTCGTATTCCACGTAAAATATTAACTATGTGTATAGGAAAATCAACATATGCCCGCTGTGGAATTATTGTAAATGTAACACCATTTGAGCCAGAATGGGAAGGTTATGTAACATTAGAGTTTTCTAACACAACACCTTTACCCGCTAAAATTTATTCTGAAGAAGGTTGTGCGCAAGTATTATTTTTTGAAAGTGACGAAACATGTAAAACTTCTTATAAAGATAGAAACGGTAAATATCAAGGTCAAACTGGAATAAATTTACCAAAAATTTAATTTTTAAAAAATTTAAAAAATTTATTTAAATTATATTTTGATAAATATTTTTTTAAATTCAATTCAATTTAATAAATAGGGCATTTTCTACTAAATTTAGTTTATTTATAAATTAATTTATATTTGTATATGAATATTTTTAATAAATAAAATTTTTATATAATTTTTTATATAATATATATTTTTAGTAGAAATGCCATAATTTTTACAAAATTAAATATAATTGATATAAAAATTTTTTTTATTCAATTTATCGTTTCGAAAATTGTCTTGCTCTACGAGCTTTTCTTAATCCAACTTTTTTTCTTTCTACCTCACGAGAATCTCTGATAACAAAACCAGCTTTCGATAAAGATGATTTTAAATTTAAATCATAATTGATTAATGCCCTTGTAATACCATGTCTTACTGCTCCATATTGTCCAGATTCCCCTCCTCCTCGAACATTTATTTTAATATCAAAAGTTTTGGTATGTTTTGTTAATTTTAATGGTTGAGAAATTACCATTAAACCAGTTTTTCTTGAAAAATATTTATCTGCCGGAATTCTATTTATAGTCATTTTACCTGATCCAATTTTTATAAAAACACGAGCTATAGCGCTTTTACGACGACCTGTTCCATATTTATAATAACCACTATTAATTATATTCATTTTTTAAAAATCCAATAATTTAGGTTTTTGAGCGAAATGAGGGTGATTAGAATCACTATATATTTTAAGTTTTTTAAACATGGAATAACCCAATGGACCTTTTGGTAACATACCTTTAACTGCTTTTTGGAGTACACGACCAGGAAAATCTTCTTGCATTTTTAAAAAATTAATTTTACGAATCCCTCCAGGATACCCTGTATGATGATAATATATTTTTTTAATTTCTTTTTTTCCTGTTACACATAATTTGCTTGTATTTATAACTATTATAAAATCACCTGTATCAATATGAGGCGTATATTCTGTTTTATGTTTCCCTCTTAAATAAACTGCTATTTTGCTAGCAACACGTCCTAAGATTTTATTTTTAGCATCTATTAAAAACCACATTCTATTAATTTTATAGTTTTTTGCAGAGAAAGTTTTTTGCATTATTATTATAAATAAGTATAAATTTTTTATTATTAAAAAAAAGTTTTTTAAAAAAATTTTGTATTAATATTAATAAAACTTACCGTTAAAGTATATTAATATTATAAAAGATTTTTCTAAAAATAGAATAAAATATTTAATTTAACCATAAAGAAAATTCTATAGAATTAGAATACATATATAAGTATAATCTTGTATGTTTTTAATAAACACAAATTATAGTCATCTAATAATAAAATAAATAATTACCAATAAAAAAATAGACAGAAAATAGTAAGACAAATAAAAAATTATAATTTCTAATATCCTAGAGGTGAGAAATTTAATTATTTGAAAAATTTTCAATATATCTCTAAAAACGAATTAAAAACTATTTTTTAAAAAAACAAAAAATAAAAAATAATGAAAAATATTTATAAAAATTTAATTTGAATTTTATCGCTAAGTATACATTAAAATATAATTTATTATAAAATACTATTAAATTATCATTCGAAAAAATTTTTTATTATATTTTATCTTTTAAAATAGAAAAAAATAAAAATTATTGATAATTTTATATTCTAGATAATGATTCTATAATCTAAGATAATTATAAACCTAAATTAAATAAAATTTTATAATCATATTAATACAAAAAATTGTGAATAAAAAAATAAAAAATTCTTCTGTTTCATTAGAAAGTAATAATTTTATAAAAAATATTATTAAAAAAGATATTATTAAAAAAACTTTTAATAATAGATATGATAAATATGGCAATAAATTACCACAAGTAATAACACGTTTTGCACCAGAACCAAATGGGTATTTACATATTGGACACGCTAAATCAATTTTTATTAATTTTGAACTTGCTTATAAATATAATGGTTTATGTAATTTACGATTTGATGATACAAATCCATTAAAAGAAAATAAAGAATATGTTAATTCTATCATTAAAACAATTAAATGGTTAAATTTTAATTGGGACAAAGTAAAAAAACGAATTTATTATGCTAGTGATTATTTTGATATATTATATAAAATAGCTGAATATTTAATTATTTCTGGAGATGCTTACGTAGATAGCCAAAATACCGAAGAAATATATATTAATCGCGGAAACTTACATGAGCCTGGTCGTAATTCTCCATTTTATAATCGATTACCCTCTGAGTCATTAAATTTATTTAGAAGAATGAGATCCGGAGAATTTAAAGATGGTGCGCATGTTTTAAGAGTAAAAATAAATATGAAATCAAAAAATATTAATATGCGTGATCCTATTATTTATCGTATTCGACATGTAAATCACTACAGAACTAATAACAATTGGTGTATTTATCCAATGTATGATTATGCGCATCCAATTTCAGATGCAATTGAAAACATAACTCACTCAATTTGTACATTAGAATTTCAAGATCATCGACCTTTTTATGAATGGATATTAAATAAAATTGATAAAACTAATTTTATTAAAAGACCTTTTCCAAAACAGTATGAATTTTCCAGATTAAATTTAACTCACACAATTACTAGTAAACGTAAATTATTAAAATTATTAGAAAAAAAAATTGTTGATGGGTGGGATGACCCCAGAATGCCAACTTTAATCGGTATGCGTCGTAGAGGTTATACACCAGAATCAATTAAATTATTTTGTAAACGTATTGGTGTTTCCAAATCCGATAGCTGGATTAATATAGAAATATTAGAACAAGCATTACGAGATGATTTAAATATTAAAGCACCAAGAATTATGGCAGTATTAAATCCAATTAAATTAATCATTAGTAATTTTTTAGATAATCAAGAAATTGAATGCACTGCCCCATTATTTTCGCGTCAACATACTCAATATAAAGAAAAATTAAGATATTTTCCAATCTCAAAGATTTTATGGATTGAAAGAGATGACTTTATGGAAATTCCAACTAAAAAATATTTTCGTTTATATCCCCCTATCGGTAAAAATTCTGGTAATCGTGTAAGATTACGTTACGGTTATGTTGTTGAATGTACTGGATTTAAAAAAAATAAAAATAATGAGGTTGTTGAAGTATATTGTAAATATTTTCCGGATAGCAAAAGTGGAACTAAATTATCATCAAATTATAAAGTAAAAGGAAATATTCATTGGATTAGTAAATCTCACGCATTATCTATTGAGGCTCGTTTATATGATAGACTTTTTATAGACCCTTACCCAAATATAGTAAATAATAAAGATTTTAAATTATTAATTAATCCAAATTCAAAAAAAGTAATCTCAGCTTACTTAGAACCAAATTTAAAACTTATTTTTCCTAAAAAACATGCACAATTTGAACGTCATGGATATTTTATATTAGATGATATTGATTCAAATAATAATAAAATAATTTTTAATCAATCAGTTGAACTAAAAAATAAATGGAAAAAAATGATGTAGATTTTTTGTAAATCGGTTGCGGGAGTAGGATTTGAACCTACGACCTTCGGGTTATGAGCCCGACGAGCTACCAAACTGCTCCATCCCGCGTCATTTGAAAAAATTTTAACTTATATATATAAAATATGCAAATTTTAATTTTGAAAAATTTTTTATTAAGAAATAAATTAAAGTTAAATTATATGAATTATATGATTTATAATTTAAATGATTTATAGTATAATATTATACTAATAACTTATTACTGAGTTTATCTTATTACTAAATTTATACTTATTAAATTTTATTGATATTTAAAACATTAGATTAGATTTATTTCTTATAACTTTTATAATTTAAATATTTTTGTGTCATTTTCACATATTGATAATATAGAAAATTTATTGCCACAAACACAATGCACTAAATGTGGATATCCAGGGTGCCGACAATACGCAGAAGCAATCGCTAATAAAAAAGCAAATTATAATCAATGCCCCACTGGAGGGCGTAAAGGAATTATTAAATTAGCTAAATACTTAAATAAACCAATAATTCCATTGAATACTATATACGGAAATGAGAAATCACGATGCTGTGCTATTATTAAAGAAAATAAATGCATTGGATGTACATTATGTATACAGTCTTGTCCAGTAGATGCTATTATTGGGGCAGCTAAACATATGCATACTATTTTTTCGAAATTATGTACAGGGTGCGATCTTTGTATTAAAAAATGTCCAGTCAATTGCATATCTATGATTGAAGTTACCCCTTGTCGAACAGGATGGGATGCTTGGTCTCAAAAAAAAGCTGATGATGCACGTAAAAGATATTACCTTCGTAAAAAACGTTTATTTCATGAAAAAAAAGAAAATTATGCAAAATTAAAAAAGGCAACTATACAATTTAAAAAAAATAATAGAGAAACTCAAAAATCTTTAATTGAAATGGCTGTTAAAAGAATAAAAGAATTAAAAAATAAAGAAAATAAAAAAATTAAATAATAATTATGAATCAAAAACGTATTATCATTTTAAATAGACTTAAGAAATAATCCGAATTTAACAAGTAATCCGAATTTAACTACGAAATTTGTATATAAAACTTCATTTTAATATTAATAAAAATTATTTTATCTGAAAATACTGATTTTTGTAAATTAGGAAAAAAGTTTAAAATTATGTAAACCATATCCGTGATAAAAATATGAAAATAAATTTAAAATATAAGCAATCTAAAGTAAAATTTGCGCAAAATATAAATGAGGTTATTATTTGAATACTATTATAGAAATTCATAATAAAAATTTGCCAATATTTTGTCCAAATAAAGATATGATTCTTTGGTCTTCTCATCCTAGAATATTTCTTTTTATAGATAAAAATGGATATGCGAAATGCCCATACTGTAATACTAAATATAAATTAAATTCTAATAAAAAAGGATAATATTATGGCTGTTCAAAAAAGTAAAAAAACTCCTTCAAAAAGAGGTATGCGTCGTTCTCATAGTTTTTTATCTGAACCTCCTATTTCAATAGACATTAAAACTGGTGAAAAACATTTATATCATCACATTAGCCCTAAAGGATTTTATAAGGGGAGAAAAATTTTAAAAAATAAATTATAAATAATGATACTTTTTATATAATAAAATAAAAGCATTTATAAAAAGTACCCAAATTAAAATAAAAATAATTTTTAAAATAAATTAATTATTTATAAAATTAATAATTAATACTATTTTTTCTGGAAGCAGATATACTTGTTTTTTTAATTTGTCTATAAAAACGTTTAGTAATATTGCTTTTATTAATATTATGTGTTTTCCAATTATTATTAAAACGATAACGAGAATAATAAGTTCTAATCCTTTTTTTTGGCTCAAATCCATTAATTACTTCAATTGGAATTTGTTGTTTTGTAAATCTTTCAATTTTTTTAATGTTCATTCTTTCAGCGTGATTTACTAATGATACAGCAAATCCATTACGTCCTGCGCGACCAGTTCGACCAATACGATGAACATAATCTTCTGGAAATTTTGGTAAATCATAATTAAATACATGTGTTATTGCAGGAACATCAATTCCTCTAGCGGCAACATCAGTGGCAACTAAAATTTTAATTCTACCCCTTCTAAGATTTTCTAAGGTACGATTTCGTGCATTTTGATGCAAATCTCCGTGCAATGGGGCAGCTAAAAATCCAGAAATATTGAGACGATCTGCAATAATATCAGCGTCACGCTTAGTAGCAGTAAAAACAACGGCTTGACCAACTCTTTTATCGCGTAATAAATAATCTAGTAAACGATTTTTATGTAAAATATCATCAACAAATAAAATGCTCTGTATAATATTTTTTTGTTTTTTTTCAATGCTATTTACTTTTAAAATTAATGGATCTTTAGTAATATTTTCAGCCATGTTACCAACAATACCATCAAGTGTAGCAGAAAATAACATAGTTTGTCGTGTTACTGGTGTAGCATCAACAATTTTTTCAATATCATTAATAAATCCCATATCAAGCATACGATCCGCTTCATCTAAAACTAAAATTTGAAGATGAGAAAAATTTATTTTTCCAGAATTCATATGATCTATTAAACGACCAGGTGTTGCTAATAAAATTTCAGGATTCCTAGAAAGTAATTGCATTTGTCTTGAATATGGCATTCCACCTAGAATTGAAATTGCTTTAATTTTTTTCATATATAAACCATATCTTTCAGTAGCTGCAGTTACTTGTAATGCAAGTTCTCGAGTTGGAGTTAATACTAACATCCTTGGTTGGGCAGGTTTAAAACGCAATCGTTCTTTATGAGTATAAATTTTATTATTATTTTGATTTAAATTTTTTTTCATAACAGGTATTTTATTTTTAGAAGATGCAAATTTGTGTAATGCTGGCAACATAAATGCTGCAGTTTTTCCAGAACCTGTTTGCGATGACACTATTAAATCTCTACCAGAAATGGCAGCCGGAATTGCTTGTTCTTGTACTCCTGTAGGTTTAGTATAACCAACTTTAACAAGAGCTTTAAGAACTAACTCATGCAAACCAATGGATTTAAAATTCATATATTCTTTCTTTAGAAATCATTATTTCTTTTATTTTTATAATTACTTTTTATTAAACTTTATAAATACATATTATATATTTTAAAATATATAATTAATTTAAATTTTTATGATAAAATTAATTTTGTATTTTTGGGTATTTAATTTTTTTGAAAAGTATAAAAGTATTTTTCGTAATTTTTAAGATGTTATAAAATGTTATATTAATCACATATAATATATGTGATTAATCACATATGGTATATGTGTATTTTAATGGTTAATATAGTTTTTAGCAATATATTAAATAAGGAATTAAATAAGGAATTAATTATATGAATGAAAATGTAAAAAATAATATTTCTATTACCCTTACTGAAGTCGCTATAAAAAAAGTTAGTCATTTAATTAAAAAAAAAGGTAATTTAAATTTAAAGTTACGAGTATTTATTCAAGGAGGTGGTTGTTCTGGATTTCAATATGGATTTATGTTTGATGAACACACAAATAAAGATGATATAATTTTTAAAAAAAATGGAATTCAATTGTTAATTGATTCAGTAAGTTATCAATATTTAATAGGATCTGAAATAGATTATAAAGATGATTTAGATGGATCTAAATTTGTAATTAAAAATCCAAATGCAGTAACTACTTGTGGCTGTGGATCATCTTTTTCTACATATAAATAGTAAAAATTTAAAAATAAAATTATAAAATGTTATTTTTATAATTATATTTTAATAAAATGTTTTCTATAATACTTTAATTCTTCAACTGATTCCAATATATCAGTTAATGCTGTATGAGCTTGTTTTTTTTTAAAACCAGATACTAATTCTGGTTTCCACCTTATACACAATTCCTTCAATGTAGATACATCTAAATTGCGATAATGAAAAAAAGATTCTAATTTTGGCATATTATGAGCCATAAAACGACGATCTTGACAAATAGTATTTCCTGACATTGGTGATTTACCATATGGTACATATTTCTTAAGAAAATTAATTAATTCAAATTCTGCCTCTGATTCTGTAATCGTTGACTTTTTAACTCGTTCAATTAACCCAGAACGTTTATGTATTCCTTTATTCCAATTATCCATATTATTCATAATAGATTCAGATTGATGAATTACATAAACTGGAGCTTGAGCTAATATATTAAGCTGCGAATCAGTTACTAAAACAGCAATTTCTATTATACGATCCTTATTTGGATGTAATCCAGTCATTTCCATATCAACCCATATTAAATTAAGCGCATTATATTGAAAATTATTCATTATTATAATACTAATTAATTATAAATAATTAATTAGTTCCTCCTACAGTAATAGAATCAATTTTTAGAGTAGGTTGACCAACTCCAACAGGTACCATTTGCCCATCTTTTCCGCATACCCCGACCCCAGGATCTAATTTCATATCATTACCAATCATAGAAACCTTTTTTAAAATATTTGGCCCATGACCAATTAATGTTGCCCCTTTCACTGGATAAGTTATTTTACCATTTTTAATTATGTAAGCTTTGCTGGCAGAAAATACAAATTTTCCATTTGTAATATCTACTTGTCCCCCACTAAAATTAGTGGCATATAAACCATTTTTAACAGATGAAATAATTTCTTCCGGATGAAATTTTCCATTTAACATATATGTATTAGTCATTCTTGGTATTGGTATATGAGCAAAAGATTCTCTTCTTGCGTTACCAGTAATAGACATATTCATAAGACGTGCATTCATAATATCTTGCATATATCCTTTTAAGATACCATTTTCAATAAGAGTAGTGCATTGAGTTGGATTTCCTTCATCATCTATATTAATAGATCCTCTTCTATTTGCGAGAGTACCATTATCAACTATAGTAATTTCTTTAGAAGCTATACGTTTACCAATACAATTAGAAAAAGCACTAGATCCTTTTCTATTAAAATCTCCCTCTAACCCATGTCCAATAGCTTCGTGTAATAAAATTCCAGGCCACCCAGGACCTAATACTACTTTCATTATACCGGCTGGAGCAGGTTTAGCCTCCAAATTAATTAAAGCTGAATTCACTGAATTAGATACGCATTTTTCCAAAATCATATCAGTAAAATAATTATAATTATAACGTCCTCCGCAACCACTATTACCTATTTCTCTTCTACCATTTTTCTCAACAATAATCGTAACGAATAATTGAACTAAAGGACGTATATCAGCCACAATTAAACCATCATTTCTTGTTATCAATATAACATCATATTCTCCAGATAAATTAGCTATTACTTTTATTACACGAGGATCTTTTAAGCGTGCTATTTTTTCAACACGCTCTAATAATTTAATTTTTTCTCGTATATTTATTGATGATATTGTGTCAGTAAATGAATATAAGGAATTAATCTTTATTTTTTTGATATTCTTAATAATTTTTATTTTTCCATTGCTTTGATTTGCAATAGATCTAGTTGATTTAACAGCATTTATCAATGTATTCTTAGAAATATCATCAGAATAAAAAAAAGCAGTTTTATCACCAGAAATAGCACGTACACCAACACCTTGATTAATGGAAAAATTTCCGGTTTTAACAATACCTTCTTCTAAAATCCAATTTTCATTTTTTGTAAATTGAAAATAAAAATCAGCATAATCAACTTTATTTTTAAACATATTTCCTAATATTTTTAATAATATTTTTTCATCTAAATCAAATGGTTCTAATAAAATAGAACGAGCAATATTAAGAGGATGTATGTTTTTTTCTATTATGTGAATCATAATTATTAAATTTTCATGTATTAAATAATATTATATTAACTTAAAATACATATTTATATTCATTTTTATAAAATTTTAATTTCAAAATTAATTATATTCTTATATTTTATTTTATATAGTATTACTATATTTTAAACTTAACATACGGGAAATTAAAATACAATTTTTAACTTGATTAATAATCGTAGAAGGAATAGGAAGCTTATTATCTAATACAGATTGTATCCACAATACATTATCATTAATATTACTATTTTTTGGGAAAGATATTTCTTTATTTTGTTCTTTCGTAAGTTTAGTATATTTATTATCATGAAACCAATGTATTATCTGTTTAGAATTACGTATATTGGGTATAACTTCTCCTTCCGTTCCTTGCATTAAAAATATATCGCCCAATGATTTTTCATTATAAAAATAATCACTTAATATTTTTAAATATTCTGGATGAGTATAGGAAACAAGTCTTAATGCAGGTATTGATAAAGGTTGAATAATTTTAACTAATAAATGAGATGAATTACGAATACCAAGCATATAATATATTTCTAATAATTTTGACAATTCTGGAATTAAAATACTAATATCCATAAAAACTAAACGTTTTAATTTTAAATATTTTATTGCTTTTTTTTTAGAAGAAACAGCAAAATATCCTAATTTTTTTAAAATTTCATAAGTAGTTATTCGTCCAAAGTTTTTTTTTATTCCGTGAATAAAAACTGGTATCCCTTTTTTACTTAATAATAAAGCTAATAATGGTATTACATTCATAAAACGTCGTGAACCATTATAACTAGGAATAATAATTGGAGCATATTTACTAATAGGAATTTCTAAAGGAATAAATAAAGAATTAATTGCATTCAAAAAACCACTGATTTCCTCAACTGATTCTCCTTTAATTCGCATTGCTAATAAAAAAGCACCTAATTCTATATCAGATAATTTACCTTTTAAAATAATATTATACAACAATTCAGCATTTTTAAATGATAAATTATAAGAACTTTTTTTATGTCTTTTTATTTTTTTAATAAAATTAGTCAATATAGATTTATTTTGAGTATTATAAATAATTTTGTCCTTTTAAGTTATTTTTAAATGAAATTTAAATTTTATAAAACAGTAAAAATATATAATACTAATAATTAAGAATATTAATTAAGAATATTCAATTATTGCATTATATAATCCTAAATTAATAAGAGCTAATTTTAAATCATCAATTGGTTGTACCTTATAATTTAATGGAAATTTCATTTCATATTTTATACTTTTATTTATACAATAATATAATACAAAAGGTAAACCATTTTTACATTTAAATCTTAATAAAATTTTTTTTAAAATAGAAATATTAAATGTTCTATTAAACATAACAGAAAATTTTTTTCCATATAGAATTCGTGCCATATTAATATCAAAAATTTTTTCAGCATTAATTCGTATATTTTTTAAAAAACGATCTTCTAATACTTTACCTGATACTATTAATAGCTCATTCTCCTTGAGAATATTTTTATTTTTTTCATATAATTGATTATTAATTATCACTTCAACAGAATTACTATTATCATCTATGACAATAATTAATATTTTTCCTCGATAAGTAGTTTTTAATTTAAGTTCTGTAATAATACCAGATACTGTACATGAATATGTAGGTTTTAATTCTGATAGATAAATAGGTATAAATTGACGAATTTCAGTTTCATAAATACAAAATATATGCTCAGATAAACAAAAACCTAAAACTTTTTTTTCTTCTATAAGTTCTTGTTTTTTACTCCAAGAAGGGACTTTTACATAATTTAAATATTCTTTTAAATTATTATTATCATCATTTTTAAATAAACTTAACTGATTTATAAATTTTTTAGTTTTTTCAGCATTTTTTAATGCTAAATCAATAGATGCTACAAGCATATATCGTTTTTCATTAAAACAATCAAATGCACCTGAATTTATAAGTGAGTTAATAATACGACGATTTATATACTTTTTATCAATTCTTTTAGTAAAATCAAATAAATTAGTAAAAAATCCAAATTTTCTTTCAGTAACAATAGCTTCAATTGTACTTTTTCCAGTTCCTTTAATTGCCCCTAAACCATAACGTATTTTTTTATGCTTTCCATCTGATTCAATTATTGGAAAAAAATAATATTTTGATAAATTAATATTAGGAGGCAAAATACTTAAACCACAAGTTTTAATTGCATCTTTTACTAAAATTTTAATTTTATTTGTATCATCCATAGAAAGAGATAAATTTGCAGCCATAAAAAAAGAAGAATAATGTGTTTTTAAATATGCTGTATAATATGATAATAAAGCATAAGCAGTAGCATGAGATTTATTAAAACCATATCCAGCAAATTTTTCTATTTCATTAAAAATTTCATTAGCTTTATGTTTGCTTAATCCATATTTTATGGCGCCATTTTGAAAAAATTTACGATGTTCTATCATTTCTGATGTTTTCTTTTTTCCTATTGCTCTTCTCAATAAATCAGCTTGTCCTAATGAATAACCTCCAAGTATTTGAGCAATTTGCATTACTTGTTCTTGATATACCATAATACCATAAGTTTCAGATAAAACATCTTTAGTACGAGGATCCGGATAATTAAAATATTCACCATGTTTTCGTCTACAAAAATTTTTTATTAAATCCATTGGACCTGGTCTATATAAAGAAATTAAAGCAATAATTTCTTCAAAATAATCTGGCTTCGCTTCTTTTAGCATATTTTTCATACCTTGACTTTCAAGTTGAAAAACAGCAACAGTATTTGCTTTTTTTAAAAGATTATATGTATCTTTATCATTTAATGGTAATTTATTTAAACTAAAATTAGTTGTTTTTGTATTTATTTTTTTTATAAAATAAATAGTTTTATCAAGAATAGATAAAGTAGTCAAACCTAAAAAATCAAATTTAATAAGCCCTATTTCCTCAATATCATCTTTATCATATTGAGAAATTATTCCAGTCATCCCTTCTTGTTTATATAAAGGACAAAAATTAATTAATTTACTTGGTGCAATTAAAACCCCTCCCGCATGCATTCCTACATTTCTAATAATACCTTCTACTTGTTTCGCTAATTCAATTAATTGTCTAACTTCTTCTTCATTTTTTATTCTTTCTGCTAGTTGAGGTTCTTCTTTTATAGCATTAGATAAAGTTATTAATTTTCCTGGTTTAAATGGAATTAATTTTGAAATACTATCGCAAAAACTGTATCTCAAATCAAGAACACGGCCAACATCACGTATCGCTCCTTTTGCAGCCATCGTACCAAAAGTTACAATTTGAGAAACCGCATCTTTACCATAACGATCCTTAACATATTGTATCACACGATCACGACCTTCTGGACAAAAATCAATATCAAAATCCGGCATAGATATTCTATTTGGATTTAAGAATCGCTCAAAAAGTAAATTATAAGAAAGTGGGTCTATATCAGTAATTGATAATGAATAAGCAACTAAAGAACTAGCACCAGATCCACGACCAGGACCAACTGGAATAGAATTATTTTTTGCCCATTGAATAAAATCAGATACAATCAAGAAATATCCAGAAAAATTCATTTTAATAATAGTTTCAATTTCAAATTGAAGACGCTTTTTATAACGTAATTTTTCGCATTTATATATTTCAGGATCTTTATATAAATTTAATAAACGTTTTTTTAAACCATGTTTAGATTTTGAAATTAAAAAATCATTAATATTTATATTTTTTGGTGTTGGAAATTTAGGTAATTTTGGTTTACCAAATTCTAACTTTAAATTACAGCGTTTAGCAATTTCTATAGTATTTTGTATTGCACTTGGAATATCATAAAATAACTTAATCATCTCAGATTGAGTTTTAAAATTTTGTTCCTTAGTAAATTTTTTGATACGTTTAGTGTTAGATAAAATTTCTCCTTCTGCGATACATGTACGAACTTCATGAGCTAAAAATTCTGTTTTTTTTAAAAATTGAATTGGATGTGTGGCAACTATAGGTAAATTAATATTAGATGCAATATTAATGAATTGTTGAATTTGAAAATTCATATTAGGCTGTTTAAATCTTTGAATTTCAATATAAAAATTATCCGGAAAAATTTTAGACCATCTACGCGCAAAATTTTCCGCAATATCATTTCTACCATTTTGAACAGCGATTCCAATATCCCCAAGATGAGCTCCAGATAAAGCTATTAAACCATCTTGATATTTATTTTTTTCTAGCCATTCTATACGAATTTCAGCACGACCATAATTTATATTTTCTATATATGCCTTTGATAATAATTCACATAATTGTAAATAACCATTATTGTTTTTAACAAGCAATAATAAGCGACTAGGTTTCTTATTTTCAATTTCGTTAGTAATCCAAACATCACAACCAATTATTGGTTTAATACCCTTATTATAAGCTGATTTATAAAATTTTATTATACCAAATAAATTAGATAAATCAGTAATTGCTAAAGCTGGCTGATAATCATTTGCAGCGGCTTCTATAACATCATTAATTCTTAATAATCCATCAATAATTGAATATTCAGAATGGAGACGAAGATGAATAAATTGAGGAATCATTTTATATTCTATACTAAATTTATAAATTATTATATTAATTTTAAAAATAATATTTCATTCTTATTGGCTAAATAATTAAATTATTTTAAATCTAATAAAAATAAAAGTTTTATTTTTAGTATCTCTTAAAAAATGTAATTATAAAAAAATTTTTATAATATTTTTTTAAATTAACAAATTATTAATAAGTATTAAATAATTTAGTATAAATTGTCAATTTGATAACAATATAACGCTAAAAACTATAATTTTCAAAAAATTTTTTATTAAATTTATTATTAAATATAAAATATATAAATATAATTGAATTTATTATATGAAGAATCTTATATAAATACTTAATTTAAAACACTATCGAAAATTTTTAACTAAACAAGTTTAACTTAAATTTTAAAATAAAATAAAATATCGTATGAATAAATTATATTTATATAAATTAAAAATATAAATATAAAAAAATGTATTTTTAAAAAATTTTTATAAATAAAATATAAATAAATTTTGCATCTCAAATAAAATTTATAAAAATTAAAATGGAGTTTATAAAATGTATAAAATATTCGAAAAAATACTATATCCTTTCCCAAATATATTAATAAAACCTCCGCCATATAAATTAATATCATTTATTTTAAAATGTATATATGGTGTACGTAAATATATTTTATTAGTAATTTTTTTTACTACTTTAACTGGCACATTTGAAGCTTTATTATTTGCTGCTATGGGAAAAATTATAGATTTATTAAGTAATATAAAACCATCACTTCTTTGGAAAAATTACAGTAGTTATATATTATTATTAGGGTTTATACTAATAAGTAGTACGGTTTTTGTTGGTTTACAGACATTATTTAAACATCAAGTATTATCTGGAAATTTTCCAATGTTATTGAGATGGAATTTTCATAGACTTATATTAAATCAAAGTATCAATTTTTTTCAAGAAGAATTTGCTGGAAGAATTGCAACAAAAGTAATGCAAACTTCTATAGCAATAAGAGATATATTTGTTATTATAGGTGATATTCTAGTTTTTATAACAATATATATTGTTACTATATTAACAATAATAGGAACATTTAATGTTTATATGCTTTTTCCATTTGTTATATGGATTAGTGCTTATATTTATACATTAATATATTTTATACCTCGTTTAAATAAAACAGCAGAATCACAGGCAACTGCACGTTCATTAATGACAGGTCGAATTACTGATGCTTATGCTAATATCATGACTGTAAAATTATTTTCTCACGCTGGACGTGAGGCTAATTATGCACGATTTGCCATGATTGATTTTTTAAAAAAAATATATCAACAAATGCGCCTAATTAGTAGTTTTGAAATTATAAACCATTTATTAGCAATGTTATTAATTCTTGGTACAACAGGATGCGCGTTATTTTTATGGACAAAAGGTATTTTAGGTATTGGTGCAGTTGCCGCGGCAACTGCAATGTCACTTCGTTTAAATGGTATATCACATTGGGTAATGTGGGAAATAGCAGCTCTTTTTGAAAGTATTGGTACGATACAAGACGGGATGAATATGCTTTCAAAAAAATATAAAATAGTAGATAATTACAATGCAAAAAGATTAGTAGTTACAAATGGAAAAATTTTCTTCAAAAATGTAAGCTTTTCTTATGATCAAAAACATTTAATAATAAATAATTTATCATTAACCATTCAACCTGGAGAAAAAATTGGATTAGTAGGTCGCTCTGGAGCTGGAAAATCAACTATTAATAATCTTTTATTACGTTTTTATGATATAAAATATGGAGAAATTTTAATTGATGGACAAAATATTTCAAATGTATCACAGGAAAGCTTACGAGAACAAATAGGAATGGTAACACAAGATACTTCATTATTACATCGCTCTATACGAGATAATATTTTATATGGTCGTCCTGATGCCAGTGAATGTGAGTTATTTAATGCAGCAAAATGCGCGGAAGCTGATATTTTCATTAAATCTTTAACTGACGAACATGGACGAAAAGGTTATGATGCTCATGTAGGGGAACATGGAATTAAATTATCCGGAGGACAACGTCAAAGAATTGCAATTGCTCGCGTTATATTAAAAAATGCACCAATTTTATTACTTGATGAGGCTACTAGTGCACTTGATTCAGAGGCAGAAATTGCTATTCAAAAAAGTTTATATAATTTAATGAAAGGAAAAACAGTAATTGCTATAGCACATAGATTATCTACTATTTCCGCAATGGATAGATTAATAGTATTAGATAATGGCTGCGTAGCAGAAGAAGGATCTCATTTAGATTTATTAAAAAAAAATGGTTTATATTCACGTTTATGGAGACATCAAAACAAAAATTTTTAAAAAAATAAAAAATCTTAATATTTAATATAAAATTTTTTTATAAAAATAAACATATTTTTATTTTTTTATAAAATTTTTTAAAAAACCACTTTTTAAATAAATTAATAACAATGTCAATGCGGCCGGTGTTACTCCAGATATTCTTGATGCTTGCCCAATAGTTTCTGGTTTATATTTATTTAATTTTTGACGAGCCTCTATTGATAGAGATTGTATTTTCATATAATCTAAATTATGTGGTAATTTTAAATTTTCATTAATTTTATTTTTTTCTACTTCATTTATTTGTCGAAGGATATAACCCTCATATTGTAATTGTATTTTAAGCTGTTTTTTAATATCTTCTTGATAAATTTCTGTATTATATAAATTTTTACCATTAATTCCTTTTAATGATGTTAATGTATTATAATTAACATTAGGCCAAGTTAATAAATTAGACAAAGAATATTCATGTTTTATTCTTTTTCCTAATACACGTTCAGATTCTCCTGTATTAAGAATACTTGGATTAATCCATGTATCCTTTAATCTTTGTAATTCTTTTGTAATTATTTCTCTTTTTTTTTCAAATATCTTCCATTGTTTATAACTAACACATCCTAATTTCCACCCTATTTCTGTAAGACGTAAATCCGCATTATCTTCACGTAAATTTAAACGATATTCTGCGCGACTAGTAAACATACGATAAGGTTCTTGAATACCTTTAGTAATTAAATCATCAACTAATACACCTAAATATGCTTGATCACGACCAGGTATCCAAGGATCGCGGTCTTGAGAAAATAAAGCCGCATTTAATCCTGCTAATAAACCTTGAGACGCTGCTTCTTCATATCCAGTAGTACCATTTATTTGGCCAGCAAAAAATAAACCATGAATTTGTTTGGTTTCTAGTGATGATTTTAAATTACATGGATTAAAATAATCATATTCTATTGCGTATCCTGGTCGTATAATATTAGCGTTTTTCATTCCATCTATTGATTGCACTAATTCTATTTGAGCCTCAAAAGGAAGACTGGTTGATATCCCATTTGGGTAATATTCATTGATAACAATACCTTCTGGCTCTAAAAATATATGATGAGATTTTTTTTTCGGAAAACGATATACTTTATCTTCGATAGATGGACAATAACGTGGACCAATAGACTCTATTTTTCCTGAAAAAATTGGGCTATTTTTGAATTCAGATCGAATAATATTATGTGTTTTTTCATTAGTATGAGTAATAAAGCATGATAATTGTTTTGGGTGCAAATTAATATTTCCAAGCACAGAAAATACCGGAACAGGATCAAAATCCCCTATTTGTTCTTCCATTTTTGAAAAATCAATAGTTCTTTTATCAATTCTGGGTGGTGTACCAGTTTTTAATCTACCATGAGATAACTGTAATTCTTTTAAACGCTTCGCTAACGAAGTAGTTGAAAAATCTCCAAAACGACCAGCAGAATAACTTTTTAAACCAATATGAATTTTTCCATTAAGAAATGTACCAGTAGTTAAAATTACTGTTTTGCTAAAAAATTTTATACCAATTTTAGTAACAACACCTAAAATTTTATTTGTTTTAATTATTAAATCATCAACCTCTTCTTGAAATAAATAAAGATTTAATTGATTTTCTAAATAAAAACGTATAGCTTGTTTATATAAAATTCTATCTACTTGTGCGCGAGTTGCTCTTACCGCGGCTCCTTTTGAAGAATTTAAAATACGAAATTGAATTCCTGATTTATCAGTCGCAATTGCCATTATACCCCCCATTGCATCTATCTCTTTAACTAAATGACTTTTACCTATCCCCCCAATTGAGGGATTACAAGACATTTGTCCTATTGTGTCAATATTATGAGACAATAATAAAGTTTTCTGCCCCATACGCGCAGAAACAAGAGCAGCTTCCGTTCCTGCGTGCCCTCCTCCAACAACAATTACATCAAATTTTGATTTAAATAACATAAAAATAAATAAATTTAATTTTAAAAGTTTTAATTTTATTACTAAAAAAGATTTTATTCTTTCAATATAAAATATTTATTAATTATAAAATATTTTTAAAAAAAATATATAATAGAATAAAATGTATATTTTACAACTGTTAAAGTTTATAAAATTGGATTTTTAAATGAAACGTACTTATCAACCTTCTATTATATGTCGTAAACGTACGCATGGATTTCGTTCACGAATTACAACTCGTGCTGGTCGTATTATTATTAATTCACGTCGACGTAAAGGTAGAAAAAAGTTAACGATATAAAAATATAAAAAATATATTTTGTAAAATTTTATAAATTATTTAAATTGATAAATTCTAAAAATTTTTCCAATTCTTACGCAAAAGAAAAAAGAATTATTAAAAAAAAAGATTTTTCTGCTATATTACGTTTACGCCCAATTCATAAAACTTCACATTTTTATTTGTATATACGATCTAATAAATTTGGAAAAAATCGTTTTGGAATTATAGTTTCAAAACGGTTTGCACCTCGTTCTGTTACTCGTAGTACTATTAAGAGAATTGCTAGAGAATTATTTAGACATAGTTATTTTTTTCCTTATATTGATTGTGTTGTTCGTTTATATAAACCAATAAATATTAAAAGTGATCCTGCTATTACTACTATGTTAAAACATTTATTAAGATCTGAATTACGAGAATTATTAAAAATTAACGATTTAATTAATAAAATTACTGTAAATTTTAATTATATAACTAAAAATTAGTTTTAATAATAAAATATTATTGCAGTTCTTTATTTTAAAGAAATATAATATTATTATAATTCAAAGTATTTTATTTATGTTTATAAAAATATTTTTGTTTTTGTTATACATTCCCAATAAATAGTTATTTAATTTATAATCATATAAGTATATTAATTTTAATGGACGTTAAACGTATTATTTTATGGATTATATTTTTCTTTTCTTTATTAATGATTTTTAATAGTTTGATAAATTTTAATAATCATAAATCTTTTTTTTTTTCAGATATAATAAAAAAAACATCTTTATTAAATAAATACGATATTGAAAAATCATCTATTATTAATTATAAAAAACATATATGTTCAGAAGAAAAAAATATAAAAAAAAATTGTATTAATGTAAAAAGAAAAATTATTACAATTACTACTGATATTATTAAAGCTGATATTGATACTATAGGCGGAACTTTGAAAAAATTAGAATTATTAAAATATAAAGATTCAAATAATTCTATAAATAATTTAAAATTGTTTAATTGCGAATCAAATAATACTTATTTAGCTAAATCTGGTTTGTTGAATAAAGAATTCCCCAATTCCAATTCAAAATTTATTGCCTTACCAGGAAAACGTACATTAGGTAATAACGATTTTGTAAAATTAATTCTTGAATCAAAAAAAAATGATATTAAATTAACAAAAACCTATATTTTTAGACGTGGTGATTATAAAATTGATATAATACATACTATTACTAATTATAGTAATAAATCGATTATACCGTTATTGCAAATGGAATTAATTCGTGATGGAAATAAACCAAATGGAGAATCATATTTTTGCCGCACTTTTACTGGTTTAGCTTCATATAATAATACTGATAAATTTAAAAAAATATCATTTAAAGATATTGAAAAATCCAAAAGAATATATCTAAATCAATCTAATAATGGATGGATTGCAATAATACAACATTATTTTGTTTCAGCTATTATACCTATAAATGGAATAAAACGTGAAGCATTTATTAAAAAATTATCTAATAATCTTTATAAGATTGATTATATTTTACCAATAAATAAAATTTCTCCTAATTCCAAAGTTGATATTAAATCTTATTTATATTCCGGTCCTCAAATATCAACTATGTTATCAAAAACTGATCCTAATTTAGATTTAGTAAAAGATTATGGATGGTTAACTATTTTTGCTAAACCAATTTTTAAGTTAATGGTATATATTCATGCATTTTTAGATAATTGGGGTTGGTCTATTATTTTTTTAACTATATTAATAAAATTAATATTTTTTCCATTATCAGCGATAAGTTATAAAAATATGCTTAAAATGAAATTATTATCACCAAAAATACAAGAAATACGTGATCGCAATAAAAAAAACATAAAAAAAACTAACGAGGAAATAGTTAATTTATATAAAAAAGAAAAAATAAATCCTTTTAGTAGTATTTTACCTATAATTATTCAAATTCCTGTTTTTATTTCTTTATATTCAGTATTATTAAATAGTATTGAAATAAGAAATGCTCCATGGTTAGGATGGATACATGATTTATCTTCTCCAGATAAATTTTATATTTTACCAATATTTATGATGATTTCTACAATAATACAAAATCAACTTAATTCACAATCATTAGATCCAGAACAAAATATAATCTCAAAATTTGCTCCAATCATTTTTTCAATAGTTTTTTTCTTTTTTCCATCTGGTTTAGTATTATATTGGCTTATTAATAATATCTTAACAATTATTCAGCAATGGATAATAAATAGAAGTTTAATATAATTTATATATTAGATTTTATTAAGAAATTTTTAAAAAAATAAAGTATAAAATGTTAACAAAAAATTCTCCTATTATTGGAATAGCCACTCCTCCAGGAAGAGGGGGAGTAGGTATTATTCGTTTATCTGGAAAAAATCTTTGGTCAATTGTTGAAATAGTTTGTAAAAAAACAAAAAAACAATTAAAACCACGTTTTGCTACTTATTCATCTTTTTTTTGTAAAAATAATAATATTATTGATAAAGGTTTAGTTATTTATTTTAAAGCTCCACATTCTTATACAGGAGAGGATGTAATAGAATTACATGGACATGGCGGACCAATTATATTACATATGTTATTATCTTCTTGTTTAGAAATAGGTAAAAGTATTGGATTAAGATTAGCTATGCCAGGTGAATTTACTAAACGAGCTTTTTTAAATAATAAATTAGATTTAATTCAAGTAGAAGCAATAATTGATTTAATTAATGCCTCTACAGAGTCCGCAGCTAAATCAGCAATGATTTCTTTATCTGGAAAATTTTCTAAATTAATTAATATATTATTAGACAAATTAATTAATTTACGTACTTTAATTGAATTTTCTTTTGATTTTCCAGAAGAAAATCAAGAATTGATTTTAAATAAAAATGATTTTTTTAATGAGTTAATTAAAATCAAAAAAAAATTATTAAAAATAATACAACAAGGTAAAAAAAGAGCATTAATTCGTAATGGACTTAATGTAGTTTTAATTGGACAACCGAATGTAGGAAAATCTTCATTATTTAATTCTTTAGTTGGTTCTGATGTTGCAATTGTAACTTCTATTGCAGGAACTACACGAGACAAAATCACTAAAACTATTCAAATTAATAAATTTTTATTCAAAATTACTGATACCGCGGGTATTCCTGATATTAATAGTAAAATAAAAAAAAATATTAATGAAGTTGAAAAAATTGGTATTGAACGTACTTGGGTTGAGTTAAAAAATTCTGATATTATTATTTATGTGCAAGATGCACGTTATGATAAACATACCGATTTTGACAAAAAAATAATAAAAAATTTTCCAATGAACATTCCAGTAATTTATGTTTGGAATAAAATTGATTATTCTGGACATCAAAAAAATATTAATTATAAAAATAATATAGCTAATATTTATTTATCAGCAAGTAAGGGTATTGGAATTAATTTATTACGAAATACTTTACTAGATTTAATTGAAAAAACTCAAACTATTGAATCATCCCCTTATTTAGCGCGTGAACGTCATATACACTCTCTTAATGAAGCTAATTATTATTTATCTTGCGCAATAAAAATTATCAATCAATCAGAAAAAAATTTTGAAAAAAATTTAGAGTTAATTGCTGAGGATTTACGATTTTGTCATGAAAAATTAAGTAGTATTATTGGTAAATCTACAACAAATGATTTATTAGATAATATATTTTCACAATTTTGTATTGGAAAATAATTTTTAAAAAATTATATTTTATTAATTTTCCACTGCGGTTTTATATTAAACTCATAATTTGATTCTGATTTATAATTATTTTCTATGCGCATTGCCCCGGCAAATGCAATCATTGCACCATTATCTGTACAAAATTCTTTTTTAGGATAAAACACTGTATAGTTATATTGTTTTTTTAATATATTTAATTTCTTTCTTAATTGTTTATTCGCCCCAACCCCACCAACAACTACTAATTTATTGATTCCCGTATTTTTTAATGCCGCTATACATTTAAATGTTAAAACATCAATAATAGCATCCAAAAATCCTCTTGCTATATTTGCTTTTTCTTTTTTTAAAGAATCTAATTTAATATTCTTAATTACATTTAAAACAGAAGTTTTTAGACCAGAAAAACTGAAATTAAAATTATTTGTATATAACATTGGTCTAGGAAATTTATAAATATTAGGATCACCAAATTCAGAAATTAATGAAATTTCTGGACCACCAGGATATCCTAAATCTAACATTTTAGCAATTTTATCAAAAGTATCCCCTGCAGCATCATCTAATGTCTCACCTAATAAAAAATAATTACCAATACTATTAACTTTTATTAATTGTGTATGCCCTCCCGAAACAAGAAGCGCAATAAAAGGAAATGTAAGAGAATTATTTGATAAAAATGGAGACAATAAATGTCCTTCTAGATGATTAATACCAATTACTGGTTTATTAATCGATAAAGCTATGCTGCAAGCTATAGATGATCCAACTAATAGAGATCCAGGCAACCCGGGACCCCTAGTATATGCAATAATATCAATTTTTTTTAATTCTAAATTAGAATTTTTTAATAATTTACTTAATAATGGGATTATTGTTTGAATATGAGTACGAGCAGCCAGTTCCGGAACAACTCCTCCGTATTCTTTATGTACTAAATTTTGAGAACATATTACATGACTTCTTAAATTTTTAATATGAGTATCGTATAAAGCTAAACCACTATCATCACAAGAAGATTCAATGCCTAATATAATCATAATATGATTTTAAAAATTTAATATAGTGAATTTTAATAAATAAATTATAATTTAAATGGTAAATTTCCTGTTAAGTTAAATAGTTTTTCTTGTGATTTCATTTCTGCTTTTTTTATAGCATCATTAAAAGCTGCTACCGTTAAATCTTCTAACATATCTTTATCTTCATTTAATAATTTTGAATCAATAAACACTCTTTTTACATAATTTTTACAAGTCATTAAAACTTTTACCATACCAGCGCCAGACTGTCCTTCTACTTCAATAGAAGATAATTCTTCTTGAGCTTTTTTCATTTTATCTTGAATAATTTTTGCTTGACTAATAAAATCTGTTATTTTATTTTTTATCATATTTTTTTAAAAATTATTAATAATTAATAAATTAAATATATTTTTTTATTAAAACAATATCAAATTCATTTATTAAATCTTTTAAAAATGAATAAATATTTTCTTCAGAAAAGTTATTAGTTTCCATGTATTAAATTTCCTTTCTATTAATTTATTATATGTATTATTTTTTACAAAAATTTTATGAAAAATTTTTAAATTTATTTGATACAGATAAAAGAGATTCATTTACTGTATCTTTTGAATTTTTTAAATTATTATAATCTAAATGATTATGTAATGTTTGAAAAACTAACATACGTAATAATGTCATAGTAAATCCAGCATATTCATCCGGTGCTAATTCTAGTTCATTTCTTCCATGTATACTTATTTGATAAAAAAGTTGTATTTGCTCAATATTAAATTTTTTTGACAATTGAATAATTTCATTATAATTTGGAGAGTCTTTTATTAATATTTCAGGAGATATTTGTATTAATGAAATTTGATGCAACAATAAACTAAGATCCTTTAAAACAATACTATATGATAAATTATATATTTCTATTTTATTTGCAATAGATAATATTAAATTACCATCTTGTTCTGCTAACGCATCTAATATTTGTATTAAATATTTTTGATCAATAATACTCAACATTTCTTGCATGGAATTTAATGTAATTTTTTCGGATGAGTAATTAATAGCTTGATCAGTTAAAGATAATGCATCTCTCATAGATCCTTGCGCTCCAGTAGCAATTAAATTTAGAGCAGATGTCTCAAATTTAATATTTTCTTTATTTAGAATATAACAAAGATTATTAACAATATCATGATGCAACATTTTTTTTAAATTAAATTGAATACATCTTGATAATACGGTAATTGGAATTTTTTGAGGTTCAGTTGTCGCTAATATGAATTTAATATATTTTGGTGGTTCTTCTAATGTTTTTAACATTGCATTAAAAGCATGGTGAGTTAACATATGTACTTCGTCAATTACATATATTTTGTATCGAGCGTTAATTGGCGCATAAATTGTTTGTTCTAATAACTGTGCCATTTCATTAATTCCTCTAGTAGAAGCAGCATCCATTTCTATGTAATCCATAAAACATCCATTATCTATTTTTACACAAACAGAACATTTTCCACAAGGTTGAGAAGTAATACCTCCATTACCATCTATACCAATACAATTTAAACATTTTGCCAAAATTCGTGATATTGTTGTTTTTCCAACTCCCCGAGTTCCAGTAAACAAATATGCATGATGCAGTCTTTTTTTGTCTAAAGCATTTATTAAAGACTTTGAAATGTGATTTTGTCCAATTAAAGTATTAAAATTGCTAGGTCGATATTTACGAGCAAGAACTTGATAAGACATATAATATAAAATTATCGAGATTTTAAAAAAATTTAAGAATTTTATAAAAGTATAAAAAAATAATAAACTAATTTTTATAAATTGGAAATTTATTAGTTATTTTTTTTACTTCTTTTTTAACATTTTTAATATTTTCTTGATTAAAAGGATAATCTAAAATATCAGCGCATAAATTACCAACTTTAATAATTTCTAATTCACTAAATCCTCTTGTAGTTATTGCTGAACTCCCTAATCTAATTCCTGATGTAAAATATGGTTTTTCTGGGTCATTTGGAATAGAATTTTTGTTACAAATTATGTTTGCTGACTCAAGAATAGATTCAGCTATTTTTCCAGTAATTTTTTTATTTCTTAGGTCAACTAAAATAATATGTGATTTAGTTCCACCAGAAACAATACGTATACCACGCTGATCTAAAATTTTAGATAATATTTTTGCATTTTTTACAACTTGTTTTTGATAAATTTTAAAATCAGGTTTTAAAACTTCTTTAAATGCTACTGCTTTAGCAGCAATAACATGCATTAAAGGCCCCCCTTGAATTCCTGGAAACACGGCAGAATTAATAATTTTTTTATATTTTTTTTTCATTAAAATAAATCCGCCACGTGGACCACGTAAAGATTTGTGTGTAGTTGATGTTATAAAGTCAGCAAATGGAACAGGATTTGGATACTCTCCGGCGGCAATTAATCCAGCATAATGCGCCATATCTACCATAAAATAAGAGTTAATATTTTTAGCAATATGATAAAAACGCTCAAAATCAATATATTGTGAATAAGCCGAAGCGCCCGCAATAATTAATTTTGGTTTATTTTTTTTAGCTAAATATTCTACTTTTTTATAATCAATTTTTTCTTTTTTATTTAAACCATAACAAATAGAATTAAACCATTTACCAGACATATTTAACATCATACCATGAGTTAAATGTCCGCCTTCCTGTAATGACATTCCCATAATTGTATCCCCAGGATTTAAAACAGAAAAAAATACTGCTTGATTAGCTTGTGATCCTGAATGAGGTTGAACATTAGCAGCTTCAGCATTAAAAATTTTTTTTAAACGATTTATTGCTATTTTTTCTATTAAATCAATAAATTTACATCCACCATAATAACGTTTACCAGGATAACCTTCAGCATATTTATTTGTTAATAATGTACCTTGTGCTTCCATAACAGCTAGAGATGTATAATTTTCGGAAGCAATTAATTCAATATTATTATTTTGACGTTGTTTTTCCTTTAATATAATTTCCCATATCTTAGGATCAATTTTAGATAAATTTTCATTTTTTATAATCATTATTATGTTACATTATTTTTATTAAATTAATAAATTAATTTATTTTTAATAAATAATTAATTTTTTAAAATACAAAATTATTATATTTTTTATGAAATTTGACAGTTATTTTAAGACACATTTATAATAGTGACATTAAATTTTTTTGGGTCGTTAGCTCAGTTGGTAGAGCAGCGGACTTTTAATCCGTTGGTCGCAGGTTCAAGTCCTGCACGGCCTATCTATAAATAATTCCCAAATAATATTAAATTTAAATACAATATCATTGTATTTAAATTTTAAATACACTCATCTCATAAATATAAAAACCCCGCTTTAGCGAGGTTTTTATTTGTGTATTTGGTATTGTTATATTCGGTATAAATATTTACATCATTCCACCCATACCGCCCATACCTCCCATACCACCGCCCATACTATTCATATCCATACCACCACTATTACCGCTAGCTGTTTTTTCTTCTGAAATTTCTGCAATTAATGCATCAGTAGTTAAAATTAAACTTGCGACAGATGCTGCATTTTGTAATGCAGATCGAGTAACTTTAGCTGGATCAAGAACTCCTAAAGATACTAAATCGCCATATGTACCATCCGCAGCATTATAACCATAATTACCGGAACCCGCTAATACTTTAGCGCTTACAACAGATGCTTCTCCTCCTGCATTAAATACAATTTGTCGTAATGGTTCTTCAATAGCACGTAAAACAATTTTAATTCCTGTATCTTGATCAGGATTATCTCCTTTTAATTTTTGTATAGCAGATCGAGATCTTAATAAAGCAACCCCTCCACCTGGAACTATACCTTCTTCAACAGCTGCACGAGTAGCATGTAATGCGTCTTCAACACGAGCTTTTTTTTCTTTCATTTCTACTTCTGTGGCAGCACCAACTTTAATAAGAGCAACGCCTCCAGCTAATTTGGCAACACGTTCTTGTAATTTTTCGCGATCATAATCTGATGTAGCCTCTTCAATTTGAGTTCGAATTTGCGCGCAACGTGCTTCAATATTAGCTTTTTTGCCATTTCCATCAATAATCGTAGTATTTTCTTTTCCAATTTCTACACGTATTGCTTGCCCCAAATTTTCTAAAGTTGTTTTTTCTAAAGTTAAACCAATTTCTTCTGCAATTACTGTTCCACCAGTTAAAATAGCAATATCCTCTAACATTGCTTTTCTTCTATCACCAAACCCTGGTGCTTTAACAGCAGCAGTTTTTAATATTCCACGAATATTATTTACTACTAAAGTTGCTAACGCCTCTCCTTCTACGTCTTCAGCAATAATTAATAGTGGTTTATTAGTTTTAGCAACTTGCTCTAAAACTGGGAGTAATTCTCTAATATTTGAAATTTTTTTATCAAAAAGTAAAATATAAGGATTATCTAGTGCAACAACTTGTTTTTCTTGATTATTAATAAAATATGGAGATAAATACCCTCGATCAAACTGCATGCCTTCAACTATATCTAATTCATTTTCTAATGATTTTCCATCTTCTACGGTAATAACACCCTCTTTACCAACTTTATCCATTGCTCGAGCAATAATATCACCAATATCGGTATCTGCATTAGCTGAAATTGATCCAACTTGAGCAATTTCTTTATTAGTCATAATTGGTTTAGATATTTTTTTAATTTCTGAAACAATAGCAATTACCGCTTTATCTATACCACGTTTTAAATCAGTTGGATTAAAACCTGCGGCTACATATTTAAATCCCTCTCTTACAATAGCTTGCGCAAGAACTGTTGCTGTTGTGGTACCATCCCCCGCATTATCAGAAGTTTTAGAAGCAACTTCTTTAACAAGTTGAGCTCCCATATTTTCTAGCTTATCTTTTAGTTCGATTTCTTTTGCAACCGAAACACCATCTTTAGTTACTATTGGTGCACCAAAGCTGCGTTCAAGAATAACATTACGTCCTTTGGGACCTAAAGTAACTTTTACTGCGTTTGCCAAAATATTAACTCCATTTACGATCTTGGCGCGAGCGTCATCACCAAAAATTACTTGTTTTGATGCCATTATTATTCTCCTGAATACGATTTTAAAGTTAAGCGATGCTTTTTATATTATTCTTCTATAACTGCAAATAAATCTTCTTCACGCATCACTAATAGCTCTTTACCATCAACTTTAACTGATTGACCAGCATATTTTCCAAATAAAACACGATCACCAACTTTAATAGCTAAAGGACGGATTCTACCATCTTCTAAAATTTTTCCAGTACCAATAGCTAGGACTTCACCTTGATCCGGTTTTTCTGCGGCAGTTTCTGGTAAAACAATACCAGAAGCGGTTTTAGTTTCCTGATCGACACGTTTAACAATAACGCGATCGTGCAAAGGACGAAGACCCATAAAAAACTCCTTAAAATTCAATATGTTATGAATAATCAAATCTAAATATTTTTGATAGCAATATGAGGCTATTATAAAATAAAAATTTTTATAATTTTTATATATTATACATATTATATATAATAATTTATATATAATAAATGTGAATCAATTATATTTCGATACTTAATAAAGATTAATAAAGATCATAAAAATTTTATAATGATCATTTAATGATTATATAGATATTTAATTAAATTTTCAAGAGAAAGTAAAGTTTTAGTTTATTTTATTTTTTCATCTTAAACTAATTAAGTATAAATTTATGTAAAATACTTTAAAATTGTTGATTTTAAATTGATCATATTAATTTATTTAAATTTAATAAAAATTATTTTTTAATAGGTATAACAATAAGAAATAAATAATTTCTAGATAATTAATTTTTTAAAAATTACATAAAATATGACTCTTAAATTAGAAATATCTTGGAAATATCACTTACGAAAAGAATTTAGAAAACCGTATTGGAGGAAGTTGGCAAACTTTGTGCAATATGAATATGCAAATAAAATTTGTTTACCTGAAAGCCAATATATTTTTCGGGCATTTAATACAACACCTTTTGATTATGTTAAAGTTATTATTTTAGGTCAAGATCCTTATCATACACCAGGAATTGCTATGGGTTATTGTTTTTCTGTTCCAAATAACAGTAATTATATACCTCCCAGCTTAAGGAATATTTTTAAGGAAATGAAAAATGATATAGGTATTAAACGCTCTGAAACTGATTTAACGGATTTAGCAAAACAAGGTGTTTTTTTACTTAATAGTATATTAACTGTTTGCGCAGGAAAAGCTGGATCTCACTCAAAAAAGGGATGGGAATTTTTTACTGATAATGTTATTAAATGTTTATCAAATAAACATAAAAATTTATTGTTTATTTTATGGGGTAATTATGCTATTTCTAAAAAAATATATATTGATCAAAGTAAACATTATATAATTTTTTCTTCACATCCGTCTCCCTTTTCAGCAAATAAAGGATTTTTTGGTAGTCGTCCATTTTCGTTTACAAATAAATATTTAATTTCTAAAAATATTAATCCAATAAATTGGATTAATAAATAATTTTACATATTCTATCATTTTATATATCTATATTTTTAGCATGTAATGCATTTAATTCTATAAATTTACGTCTTAGTTCCACATTATCCCCCATTAGTGTCATAAAAATTTTATCAGCAGAAATTGCGTCTTTAATTTTAACTTTTAATAAGCAACGAATCATAGGATTCATAGTAGTCTCCCATAATTGTCCAGGATTCATTTCCCCAAGTCCTTTATAACGTTGTTTAATAACCATATTTTCAGCCTCATTTCTTAAATAATTAATTATTTTATAAAAATTATTGGCAGTATATTTTTTTATTTTTTCCCCTATACTTTTTTGAATAATAACTCCTTTTCCTATTATTTTTTTAAATGTACTAATAATAGAAACTAATTTTTTATAATCTTTATTATTTATAAAATTAATATCAATGATATAATTTTTCTTTTTAAGAAACTTTTTTTTAATATTAAGTAAATATTTATTATTTAGTTGATCAAATTCAACAATAATTTCAATATTTGAATCATTAAGTTTTTTAATTATTTTTTTTGCAAATTGTTCTGCATTTTCTCGTGTATCTAAATTTAAAATAACATCACTCATGATAGCTGATAATATAGAAATATCAATAATTTGCTTTAATCGATGAACAATTTCAATAGTTTTATTATACTTATCAATTAATTTAAAAAAATAATTTTCTTTAATAATATCTCCATTTTCAATAGAAATTAATTTAACATTTTTAAATGCAATTTTCAGCATATATCTTTCTTCCTCAATATCATCTCTTAAATAACATTCATTATTACCATATTTAATTTTATATAATGGAGGTTGCGCGATATATATATATCCATATTCTATCAATTTTGGCATTTTTCTATAAAAGAATGTTAATAAAAGAGCTCGAATATGTGCTCCATCAATATCCGCATCAGTCATAATAATAATTCGATGATATCGTAATTTTTCTAAATTAAATTCATTTTGCTCAATTCCAATTCCTAATGTAGAAATTAATGTTGTAATTTGTTCTGATAAAATTATTTTTTCAAAATGAGCTTTTTCAATATTCAAAACTTTACCTCTGAGAGGTAAAACAGCTTGAAATCTTCGATCTCTTCCTTGTTTTACTGATCCTCCAGCTGAATCTCCTTCTACAATATATAATTCACATAATTCTGGATTTTTTTCTTGACAATCAGCTAATTTTGTAGATAATTCAATATCATCTATTAAATTTTTTTTTCTAGTTAATTCTCTTGTTTTACGAGCTGCTTCTCTTGAACGTGCAGCTTCAATAATTTTTTCACAAATTAATTTTGATTCACCCGGGTTTTCTTGTAAAAAATCAAATAGTGTTTTTATTATAATTTCTTCTACTGGTTTTCTTACTTCACTAGAAACTAATTTATTTTTTGTTTGTGAATTAAATTTTGGATCAGGTATTTTTATTGATAATACACAAGTAAGTCCTTCACGTATATCCTCGCCTATAATTTCAATTTTCGATTTTTTAAGAAATTCATTTTCTTCTATATATTTATTAATAGCGCGAGTAATCCCAGAGCGTAAACCTGTTAAATGAGTTCCTCCATCCACTTGCAATATATTATTAGTAAAACAAAGTATATTTTCATTATAACTATTATTCCATTGCATAGATACATCTATATTGATATTATTTTTTTTTTCAGATATTTTATTACCTATAGCCTGAAATATAGTAGGATGTACAACTAACTTAGATTTATTGATATATGAAACAAAACCAGAAGTACCTCCTTTAAATTCAAAAATTTCTTTTTTTTTTATACGCTCATCAATTAAAGTTATGCATACTCCATTATTTAAAAATGAAAGTTCACGTATTCTTTTTTTTAAAATTTCATAATGAAATTCAATATTTGAAAAAATTTTTTCATCTACCCAAAAATGTATTTTTGTTCCTTGTTTATTTGTATCTCCTATAATTTTTATGGGTGAAACAGAAATTCCATTTATTGTTTTAATAATTCTATTTTGTAATACACCATATCTAAATTCCATATAATGTATTTTTTTATTTCTATTTATTGTTAATTGTAAAAATCTAGATAATCCATTAACACATGAAAGACCAATACCATGTAACCCACCAGATATTTTATAAGAATTTTTATTAAACTTACCTCCAGCATGTAACTCGGTCATTACAATTTCTGCCGCACTACGCTTTGGTTTATGTTTATCATCTATTTTAATGTCTATTGGAATACCTCTTCCATTATCAGAAATAGAAATTGAATTATCGGAATAAATGGTAACATTAATTTTAGTACAATATCCAGCTAATGATTCATCAATAGCATTATCTAATATCTCAAAAACCAAATGATGTAAACCGGTTCCATCAGAAGTATCACCAATGTACATTTCTGGTCTTTTTCGCACCGCCTCTAATCCCTCAAGTATTTGAATAGATGATGCGCTATAAGAAGATTCCTGTGTATCCTGTATATCATAAGAATTTTTATTTTTTAATAACATAATTTTTATTAAGAATTTTATAAAATTTTTCTAGAAGATTATTTAAATACGCATTGGCATTAAAGTATATTGAAAATTATTATCTTCCGGTATAGAAATTAATACAGATGATTTAGAATCACTTAATGAAATTATAATATTTTCATTTTTTAAATTATTAAGTATCTCAATTAAATAACTAATATTTAAACCAATATCCACATCTTTACCATTATAATTTATTTCTAATTCTTCAGAGGCTTTTTCTCTATTAGAACTGCTTACAGTTATTTTTAAATAATTGGGTTTAATAACTAAACGAACGCCTTTAAGTTTATCATTACTTATTATGGAAATTCGCTGTAATGATCGTAATAATTTATTCCTATTCACTAAAAAACTTTTTTCATATTTATTGCTAATAACATATTTATAATCTAAAAATTTTCCATCAATTAATTTTGAAATAATTTCAATATTAGAAAATATAATTTTAATTTGATTATTTGAAATTTTTAATTCAACAGGATTTTCTTTATTTTCTAATAAACGCTGTAATGTAAATACAGTTTTTCTTGGAATAATAATATCAGAACATGATGAAAATTTTTTATCTATATTAACTTGATAATATGTTAAACGATGACCATCACTCGAAACCGCGATAATATTTTTTTTTTGAAAAGATAATAATAAACCATTTAAATAATATCGAATATCTTGTTGTGCTATTGAAAAATAAACCATATTTAGAATACATTTGAGCGTCTTCTGAGATAATGTAAATTCAAAATCATATTTACTATTTAATGTCATAATTGGATATTCTTTAGCATCAAGAGTCTGTAATGTGAATTTTGATTTCCCAGATTTAATAAGCATATGTTTATTTTCTATATAAATAGTTACTTTTTCAGTTTCTGGTAACGAACGTAAAATATCAATAAATTTACGAGCTGCTACTATAATATTAATAGAACTATTTCCATAACCAACTGCAGTATATGTAGTTATCTGCACTTCTGTATCAGTGGATAAAAAAGATATTTTTTCACTATTTTTACAAACTAAAATATTCGATAATATCGGTAGTATATTTTTTTTTTCTACAATACTAATTACCATTTGTAATGGATGTAAAATTGCATTTTTTTCAGTATTTACTACTAATTGCATTACGTTCATTTCCTTATTTTATTTACTATAAATTTATTATACTTTTATTTTACGTAGTATTGATCGAAAATATTTATTTAATATATCTTTAGTTGAAAACTATTTTAATTGAATTTTTAAGTTTCTTAAATAATTACCGGGAACCGGAATCGAACCGGCACACTTTTCAGTGCAAGATTTTGAATCTCGTGCGTCTACCAATTTCGCCATCCCGGTTGCATTATAAACTTTTTATTGTATTATTTTTCAAGGTTAATTGCAAATAACAATACATTTAAATATTAAGTAAATTTTGTACAAATAAAATTTTTATTTTATGATAAACAATATAACTTTTATTATTAATTTGATATTTAATTTATAAATTATGAAATCAATTGAGATCTGCAATAAGTTTCTAAGTTTTTTTAAATCAAAAGGACACACTATCGTTCCTTCTTCTAGCTTAATACCCGATAATGATTCATCATTATTATTTACAAATTCTGGTATGGTACAATTTAAAGATGTATTTCTTGGAATAGAAAAGCGTAATTATTTACGCGCCACCTCAATACAACGCTGTCTTCGTGCCGGAGGTAAACATAATGATTTAGAAAATGTGGGATACACAAATTATCATCATACATTTTTTCAAATGTTAGGTAATTGGTCATTTGGAGATTATTTTAAATATGAATCTCTTCAATGGACCTGGGAATTATTAACTCAAATTTATGGTTTATCAATCGAAAGATTATGGATTACAGTGTACATAACAGACGATGAAACATATAATATATGGACCAATAAAATTGGTGTACCAAAAGAACGTGTAATACGCATTGGTGATAAAAAAAATTCACCATTATACACATCTGATAATTTTTGGCAAATGTCTGATACTGGACCTTGTGGTCCTTGTTCTGAGATATTTTATGATTGTGGTTCTACATTCCATGGAAATCCACCCGGAAGTAAAGAAAATTTTGGTAATCGTTATATTGAAATATGGAATAATGTATTTATGCAATTTAATAAAGAAATTAATCCAAAAACTGGATCTATTAAATTAACAAAATTACCAAAATATTGTGTGGATACTGGAATGGGATTAGAACGTTTAGCATCCATATTACAAAATGTTTATAATAATTATGAGACCGATTTATTCAAAACATTAATTAAAGCTGCTGCACGTGAAACTAATTGTAATAATTTAAAAAATAATTCTTTAAAGGTAATTGCAGATCACATTAGAGCTTGTGTTTTTTTAATTATTGATGGCGTTTTTCCAGGAAATGAAGGAAGAGGTTATGTATTAAGAAGAATTATTCGTCGAGCTATTCGTCATGGATATAAATTAGGTCAAAATTCAATATTTCTTTATAAATTAGTTAAAGATTTAATTTTTAATACCTATATAATTTATAAAGAATTAAAAATATCTGTAATTAAAATAGAAGAAATTCTTAAAAAAGAGGAAGAATGCTTCAGAAAAACCTTAAAATATGGAATAAAAATATTAGAAAATATTTTATTAACAAAACCAGATAAATTAGATGGAAAACTTGCATTTATACTTTATGATACTTATGGTTTTCCAATAGATTTAACTATTGACATTTGTAAAGAACATAATGTTTCTTTTAATAAAAATGATTTTATACTTGAAATGGAAAAACAACGTAATAATGCACGTTTAAATAGTAAATTTAAAGATATTAAATTAAACATAAATAATAATTATATTATTGATCAAGAAACTAAATTTATTGGTTATAAATTAAAAACATATACATCCAAAATAATAGGATTATATATCGACACTAATTCAGTAAAAACAATAAATATTAATCAAGAGGCTTTAATCATATTAGATATTACTCCGTTTTATGCTGAATCTGGTGGGCAAGCCGGTGACATAGGAACTATAAAAAATGATTTTGCACTATTTGTAGTTAATAATACAAAAAAAATAAAAAAAAATATTATATGTCATTATGGTATTTTAAAATACGGGATATTAAATATTAATAACAATGTTGTAGCATCGATTGATACATCTTATCGTAAAAAAATTACTAGAAATCATTCAGGCACACATTTATTAAATAGAGCTTTACGTGAAGTTTTAGGAGAAGATATAATACAAAAAGGATCATTTATAAATTCTAAGAAAATTCGTTTTGATTTTAATTACAATAAACCAATAAGTCATAAAAATATTCAAAAAATTGAAAAAATTGTAAATAAAGAAATTTTAGAAAATAATCCTATAAAAATTAAATTAATGTCATTTAATGATGCAATTAATTTTGGAGCAATAAGATTATTTAATAAAAAATATGATAAAAAAGTAAGAGTTGTATCAATTGGAAAATCTATTGAATTATGCGGAGGAACACACGTTAAATATACAGGAGATATTGGATTATTTAAAATAATTTCAGAAAATGGAATTTCTTCTGGAGTAAGACGTATTGAAGCAGTAACTGGTGAAAAAGCATTATTAGTAATGCAAAAATTAAGCAATATTTTTTATGAAATTACTTCTGAATTAAAATTACCCCCTGGAGAAATTAAAAAACATATCATAGATATGAAAAATAATATTAAACTATTTGAAAGTGAATTATATAAAATTAGATTTCAATTTATGTTAAATAAAATTAAAAGTTTATTACCTAATGTAATTAATATAAATGGTATTAAAGTATTAATATCAACATTAGATAATGTATATAACTTACCTATAAATAAAATAGTAAATGAATTAAAAAATCAATTGAAATATACTATATTTTTTTTTATTACCATAAAAGAAAAAAAAAATAATTTATTTGCTAGCGTAACCCCAGATTTAGTTAATAAAATAAAAGCTAATGAATTAATAAATTTTATTATAAAACAAATTGGGGGAAAAGGAGGAGGTAATCCAAATACAGCCCAGGGAACAGGAAGCAAAGATAAAAATTTTAAATATATTACAAAAAATGTAATAAATTGGATAAAAAAAAATAATTTTAATTAATAAAAATAAAAAGTAATTTCATAAAAATATTATATAAAATAAATTCTATTTTATCTTATATAATAATAAAGAAGCAAGCTAGACAGTCGCTGGTTATTTTAATAAAATTATAACGAGAGGAAGGTCCGGACTCCATAGAGCAAGATGGCGGCTAACAGCCGTCCGCCGAAAACTAAAGTATAAGGCGAGGAATAGGACCACAGAGACGAGCGTATTTAAATTACGGTGAAACGCGGTAACCTCCATCTGGAGCAATTCCAAATAGTACGCATTGATGTTGCTCGCGGAGCGTACGGGTAGGGAGCTTGAATGTTAAAGTAATTTAACATCTAGAAGAATGACTGTCATAACAACTGTTAAAACAAAATCCGGCCTATAAGCTTGCTTCAAAAGAAATAAAATTAATAAAAGATTTCAATATAAGTCAATAATATATCTTTTATTAAAAGATTTGATGAAAATGAATTATTTATAATTAATCGTTTTTCATGAAATTTTCTTAAAACATATAAAAGTCTATATTGATCAGTTTTTTCTTTTAATTGATTTAATTGATTTTTATAATGAGGGTAATAACGATTGGTATTAGTTATTTTTAATAGAAATAAATCATATACCCAACGTTGAATCCATTCAAAAATTATAAGAATAGGTATTTTTTGTAATTTTTCGGAAATATTTAATGCATATTCTATATCAGCTTCCATCAAAAATTCTTTCAATTTATTAATCAATAAATTATATTTTTTGTTTTTTGCATTATTAAATACTATCAATGGCCCCCCCCCTTGTTCTGATAATAAAATATCAGGATTGGAAACATTTTGTTGTTTAAGCCATTCTAATGATTCATCTCTACTAGGTGATTTTAATATAAATTTATAACATCTAGATAAAATCGTTTTTAATAAACTATCAATTTTATCACATAAAAGAATAAAAAAACTATTCAATGGAGACTCTTCTAGCATTTTTAATAATGCATTAGCTGCATTATTATTTAATGAATCAGCTGGGTGTAATAACACAATACGTATTTTAGAATAATGATTAGAAATATTTATAAAATTTGATAATTCTCTAATTTGATTAATTTTAATTTCTTTAGATTTATTATTTAAACTTTCATTTTTTTTGTGATTATCTAATAATGATTTTTCAAATATTTCTGGATGTACATATCTAAAATCTGGATGATTTTTTTTTAAAAACCATACGCAAGAATTACATTTATTACAAATATAATTATTTTCATCAAAATTTTCACATAACAATGATTGTATAAAAATATCTATTAAATATTTTTTTCCAATCCCTTTTTCCCCATAGAATAATATAGTATGAGGTAAATATAATCTTAATTTTTGTAATTTTCTCCAACTATCATGTTGCCAAGGATAAAGCATATTATTGTCATTGTTATTTTTCATTGTATATTATTTTCGCGAAGAAAATATAATAAAAATTTTTGTAATTGATTTTCTATATTTATAATAGATTCATTTGAGTTAATTATTCTAAAACGCATTGGAAATTTTTTTGCGAGACGTAAATATTCCATTCGAACAGAATGAAAAAAATCATTTTTTTTTGATTCAAATTTATCTAAAGACTTTATTATATTTAATCTATTTTTTGCTACTTCTAATGGTAAATCAAATAATAATGTTAAATCTGGTTTTATATTTGGATGAACCCATTTTTCTAGTATTTTAATTTTATTTCGTAAAATTCTTCTACCTCCTCCTTGATACGCAAAACTAGAGTCAGTAAAACGATCTGAAATAACACATATTCCTTTTTTTAATGCAGGTTTAATTACTCTTGAAATATGTTCACGTCTTGCGGCAAACATTAATAATGTTTCCGTTTCTGGATGCATTAGTTTATTTAATAATAAATTACGTAATACTTCTCCTAATGGAGTCCCCCCAGGTTCTCTTGTAAAAATCACATTTATATTAAATTTTTTTAATAATTCTATAACATACTTGATGTGTGTTGATTTTCCTGATCCATCAATTCCTTCAAAAGTAATAAATTTAGAAAAAAATTGATAATTATATTTAATTTTCATTTTTATAAAATTTTTAGAAAAATTATTTAGTTTAGTTTTTTTTAAAATTTATTAAATAAAAATAATTTTTTTTATTTAATAAATTTAAATTTTTAAATAAATTATACTGTATAAAATTTTTTATTAAATAAAAATTAATTTAATAAAAAATTTTTTGTTATTAATAATTTTAAAAGGTAAATAAAATTTATGAAAAAAAATAAATTTTTCAATAAGAATTGGATTTTTTTACAAAATAAATTATTTTGTAAATGCGTTAAAAATAATATTAAAAATTTTTTTATTCCTTTAACTAATTTCGGATTATTGGAATTTAGTGGTCATGATTCTACTTCATTTTTACATAATCAATTAACAAATAACGTCAAATATTTAAATACAGAAAAAACACAATTATCTGGCTATTGCTCATCAAAAGGTAAGTTATTAGTTACTATGATTCTTTGGAAAATTAATAATAAAATTGTACTTTTATTACCATATGAATTATTACCATCAGTTCACAAAAAAATAAAAATTTTTATTTTACGTTCTAAGGTTAAATTAAAAGATATTACTCATAAACATCTTATATTTGGTTTAATTGGAAAAAAAATGGCATATTTTTTACAAACTTGGTTTCAAAATTTACCAAAAAAACCTTATGATAAAATTGATAATATATTTGGTACTTTAATACGAATAACTGATTTTAATCAAATTCCACGTTATCAATGGATAACTAAAAATAATATTATCGGAATTAAAATATGGGAAATATTAAGTAAAAAATTTCCTATAGCTAATTCATTTGAATGGTCATTTTGTGATATAAAATCTGGAATACCTCAAATTACCTTAGAAACAAAAGAAAAATTTATACCCCAAATGATTAATTTTGAATTAATTGGTGGAATTGATTTTAAAAAAGGTTGTTATCCAGGCCAGGAAATTATTGCTCGTATTCAATATTTGCATAAAATAAAATATCGTATGATGTTAGCTGTAATTAATTTAACTAACGAAAATAAAGATTTTATTTTTCTTATTAAACCAGGTGTTAATATTTTTTCTGAAGAAAATTCAACAAAACCTTGTGGGAAAATTGTTAATTCTGTAAAAATAGAAACTAATAAAATTTATTGCCTCGTTAAAGTTAGGCTAGATTATGTAAAAAATAAAAAAAAAATTTATATTAATTTAGTTCATAAATTGTTATTAAAATTTCAAAGATTACCATATTTAATAGTAAATATTTAAGTATTTATAATACATTTAGAAGGATAAGGCATATTAGGAGATATTGTTAAAACTTCAAAACCATTTTTGGTAACTAATACAGTATGCTCCCATTGCGCTGAAAGACTTCTGTCTTTAGTTTTAATAGTCCATCCATCACTCATTTCTTTTATTTCTTTTCTTCCTTCATTAATCATGGGTTCTACGGTAAATATCATTCCAGTTTTTAGTTTTTCTAACGTTCCAGGAATTCCATAATTCATAACCCTTGGTTCTTCATGAAAATTTTTTCCAATTCCATGTCCACAAAATTCACGTACTACACTATATCCATATTTTTCTGCATGTTTTTGAATTGCATATCCTATATCACCTAAATGTATTCCTGGTTTAATTTTTACAATTCCAATCCACATACACTCAAAAGAAATATCACTTAAACGTTTTGCTACTAAAGAGGGTTCTCCAACATAGAACATTCTACTAGTATCACCATAATAACCATTTTTAATAACAGTAATATCAATATTTAAAATATCTCCCTTTTTAAGAATTTTATTTCCAGGTATACCATGGCAAACTACATCATTAACAGAAGTACAAATTGATTTTGGAAATGGTATACCCCCTTTTTGGGGACAATAATTTAAAGGAGCTGGTATAGTATTTTGTATATTAACCATATAATTATGACAAATTTCATTAATTTCTTCTGTAGTAACACCTGGCTTAATAAAAGGAGCAATATAATCCAAAACTTCTGCGCTTAATTTTCCTGCTATACGCATTCCTTTTATGTCATTATCATTTTTAATTGAGATTTTATGCATATATTTAATATTCTAAATAGTAATAAAAATTTTTAAAAAACTATAAAAAAATAACTGTTTAAATAATTTCATATTAAGTCAATATATTTATAGAATATATATTTTAATTAAAATTAAAACTTATTCTTTTGAAGAATGTATCCTATATAATATATATATATTTAAAATAAGTGTAAAATTTATAAAGATTATAAAAAACTATTTTCAACATAATATGACTAAAATAATATTTCTAATCTTAAAATAATATTTAAAAATTTATCTAATAATATTAACAATTTTGGAATACAATTATGTCAATTACAATACGTGAAATGTTAGAAGCTGGTGTTCATTTTGGACATCAAACTCGTTTTTGGAACCCAAAAATGTCATCTTATATTTTTGGTCATCGTAATAAAATTCATATCATAAATCTTGAAAAAACTCTGTATATGTATGAAAAAGCTATAAGATATATTTATCAATTAGGATTTAGTAAAGGTACACTTTTGTTTGTCGGAACAAAACGTCAGGCTCGGGGTGTCATAGCCAATGAAGCAGTACGAGCAGGTATGCCATTTATTGATCAACGTTGGCTTGGTGGTTTATTAACTAATTTTAAAACTATAAAAACATCAATTCAACGTTTAAAGGAAATGGATTTATTCATTACTAATGGTTCAATTAGAAAACTGAGTAAAAAAGAAGCACTATTATTTTATAGAAAACAAATAAAATTAAATAGAGTTATTGGTGGTATTAAAAATATGAACATTATTCCAGATGCTATTTTTATAATTGATGTTGGTTATCATAAAGGAGCTGTTTCTGAGGCGATCAAACTTAATATTCCAATAATTGGCGTAGTTGATACTAATCATTCTCCAGATGGAATTAATTATGTGATCCCTGGAAACGATGATTCAGCAAAATCAATTGCTTTATATACCAAAGGAATTGTTGATGCTTTTTTAGATGGTGTTCATGCAAATAAATTAATAAAATAAATAATATATTGTGAAATAAATTTTATAGGAAAAATATAATGATAAAAATTTCAGCCAAAACGGTTGGAGAATTGCGTTCAAAAACATTAGCTCCTATTATGGAATGTAAAAAAGCATTAATAGAAGCTAATGGTAAATTATCTAAAGCTGAAGAAATATTACGTATTAAATTAGGTAAAAAAATATTAAATATATCAAATAGAAACGCTAAAGATGGAGTAATAGCAATCTATATTTCTGAAAAAGTGGGTTCTTTAGTTGAGATAAATTGTGAGACTGATTTTGTTGCAAAAAATAATGAATTTATTAAATTTTCTAAAAAAATTGCTAAATTAATTACAGAAAATACACCAATTAATTTAGATCAACTTAATAACTTAAAAATAAAAAATAATTTATTAACTGTTGATGAAAAATGTAAAGAATTAATTAGTCGTATTGGTGAAAATATAAAAATACGTCGTTTTAAATTATTTAAAACAAATAATAATTTAATTTCTTATTTACACGACAATAAAATTGGAGTTATTGTCGAATATAATGGAGATAATGAATCAGCAGTAAAAGACGTTGCAATGCATATTGCCGCCATGAAACCAATTGCATTATCTTCGGACCAAATACCTAAAAAAATAATTGAAAAAGAATATTCTCTTGCGGTATTAAAAGCACAACAATTAGGTAAATCTATAAATTTAAATACAAAAATTATTGATAATTTTATGCAAAAATTTTTTAAAGAAGTATCATTATTAAATCAAATTTTCATTAAAAATAATAAACAAACTATTGAAAAAATGTTAAAATTAAATAAAATTACTATAAAATCCTTTTCAATATTTGTTCTTGGTGAAGATTTATAATTAATTTTTAAAAATTACATATTAAAATTTTATAATAGCATTATTTAATTTATATATGATAAAACCTATTTATAAACGTGTTCTTCTTAAATTATCAGGCGAAGCATTAATGAAGGGGGATGCTTATAATATTAATTCTTCTATCATTAAAAATATAATTTCTGAAATATCAGAAATTGTTTCTTGTGGAATAGAACTAGCTATTGTAATTGGTGGTGGTAATATTTGTAGAGGTATTTCAAATAAAATACAAAATATAGATCGCTCTACTGCTGATTATATGGGAATGTTGGCTACAATTATTAATTCTTTAGCATTATTTGATATATTAAATAAATCTGGAATTATATCCCATGTAATGTCTGCTATTAGTATTGAAAAATTTTTAGAATCATATATTCCTTTAAATGCAATTAAATATTTAGAAGAAGGAAAGGTTGTGATTTTTGCTGGAGGAACAGGAAATCCATTTTTTACAACAGATACTACTGCAGCGTTAAGAGCAGCAGAAATTAAAGCAGAAATTATACTTAAAGCAACTAAAGTTGATGGAATTTATAATTTTGATCCAAATAAATGTTTATCTGCAATTATTTATAAAAAAATTACTTTTGACGAGGTAATTTCTAAAAAATTGGAAATTATGGATTCAACTGCATTTTCTTTTTGTCGTGATCAAAAATTACCTATTAGAGTTTTTTCAATTATTAAATCAGGAGCATTAAAACGAGTAATAGAAGGAAAAAATGAAGGTACTTTAGTTTATGTATAATTTTTTATGATTTAATATAAAAACTATTTTATTAGTTTAGTTTTATAAAATTTAAATTTAATCTTAGGAAATTTATATTATGATAATTAGTGATATAAAAAAAAATACAAAACAAAAAATGTTAAATACTATAAAAATTTTAAAAGAAAATTTAAAAAAAGTTCGAACTGGACGTGCTAACATAGGTATGTTAGATAATATTCAAGTAAAATATCATGAACATTTAACGAAATTATTAAAAATTGCAAATATTACTTTATTTAATTCACATACTATAAGTATACAACCTTTCGAAAAAGAAATGAGCTCTATTATAAAAAAAGCAATTAATGAAGCTAATTTAGGATTAAATCCAACAATTCAAGGTAATATAATTTATGTATCAATTCCTCCATTAACAAAAGAACGAAGAGAAGAAATTGTGAAATTAATAAAAAATATAACAGAAGAAACTAAAATTTCTATTAGAAAAATAAGAAGAGATTCTAACGAAAACTTAAAGAAATTACTTAAAAATAAAATTTTATCTGTAGATAATGAGTATAGAGCTCAATATGATATACAAAAACTAACTGATAAATTTATTTTAGAAATAAATCAACTATTAATTAATAAAGAAAAAGAAATATTAACATTGTGATTATATTTTTAAAAATTATTTTTTTTAAAAATTTAATTAATAAATATTTTGATTAATTTTTTGTTTTTTTATATAAAATATTTAATTCATTTAATTGTTTTTCATCAACAATAGATGGTGCATTTGTAAGTAAACATTGTGCACTTTGAGTTTTTGGAAAAGCAATTACATCACGAATAGACTTAGATCCTGTCATTATTGTAATTAAACGATCCAACCCAAATGCTATTCCTCCATGCGGGGGTGCTCCATATTTTAATGAATTAAGTAAAAATCCAAATTGAGTTTTTACAATTTTATTATCAATATTTAATACTTTAAATATCTTTTTTTGTATTTCTGCATCATGAATACGAATTGACCCTCCTCCTATTTCCCAACCATTAATTATAAGATCATAAGCCTTAGAAAAAATCTTTTCTGGATTAGTAATAATAAAATCTTCATACCCATCCTTTGGGGCAGTAAAAGGGTGGTGTCTTGCTATCCAATTATTATTAATTTTATCATATTTAAACATTGGAAAATTAATAACCCATAAAGGATGCCACTTATTATTTAATATATTATTTCTTTTTCCAAAATCACTATAACCTATTTTAATACGTAATGCACTCATAAAATTATTAACAATATTTTTTTCGTCACCCCCTAAAAAAATTATATCACCATTTTGTGCCTCTGTTTTATTAATAATTTTTTCTAAAATTAAATTATTAAAATATTTAATAATTGGAGATTTTAAACCATCAAATTCTTTAGAAATTTTATGAATTTTAATGTATGTTAGTCCTTTTGCGCCATAAGTTTTTACAAATTGTGTATAATAATTTATTTCATTACGTGAGATAGAAAATCCACCGGGTATTTTTAAACCAATTATGCGGCCATTTTTCATGTTAGCAATTTTAGAAAAAAGTTTAAAATCAGAATCTTTCATTATATTTGTTAAATCTGTAAAAATTAATTTTATACACATATCTGGTTTATCTGATCCATATAATTTTATAGCAGTAGACCATTCAATAACTGGAAATGGATTTGGTAATTTAATATTAAGTGTTTTATAAAAAATAACACGAATCATTTCTTCAAAAAGATTTCGTATTTCTTCCTCGTTCATAAATGAAGTTTCACAATCAATTTGCGTAAACTCAGGTTGACGATCAGATCTTAAATCTTCATCACGAAAGCATTTTGTAATTTGATAATAACGATCAAAATTTGCAACCATTAATAATTGTTTAAATAATTGAGGGGATTGTGGAAGAGCAAAAAATTCTCCTGGGTTGATTCGTGACGGGACTAAATAATCACGCGCACCTTCTGGCGTTGATTTACTTAATATAGGGGTTTCAATCTCAATAAATTTCTTAGAATCTAAAAATTTTCTTACTTCCATTGTTACCTTATATCGTAATCGTAAATTTTTTTGCATATGTTTATAACGCAAATAAAGTACACGATATTTTAAATTAGTAACTTCTAATATATTTTTTTCGTCTATTTGAAATGGAAGAGTAATTGAGGAATTTAATATTTTTAATTCCCTGCATAATATTTCAATATTTCCAGATATTAAATTAGTATTATTAGTTTTATTAGGTCTGCTACACACTTTTCCAATAATTTGTAAACAAAATTCATTACGAATGATTTTAGCAATTTTATATATTTTTATATCATTCGGATCGAAAACTATCTGAACTAATCCTGTATAATCACGTAAATCTATAAAAATAATTCCACCATGATTACGTTTACGATGTACCCATCCACACAAACTAATAACCTGGTCAAGTAATTTTTCCGTGATATTGCCGCAATAATGTGTTCTCATGTTATTAACATACTTATTCAAAAATTAAATTTATTGATAATAATTTAAAATTTATTTAAAATTATGTTTTTATTATACACTTAATATAAATTTAAATTAACAATTTAAATTAAATTTATTTATAAAGTTAATTTTTTTGTTTTACTAGTAAATATTTGTATAAATTTTATTTGTTGGGGTATAAAAGTATGATGGTTTTATATTCAGGAACAACTTGTCCATTTTCTCAAAGATGTCGTTTAGTTTTATTTGAGAAAGGAATGGATTTCGAGATTCGTGATATTGATCTTTTCAATAAACCAGATAATATTTTTAGAATGAATCCATATGGTCAAGTACCTATATTAGTTGAACGTGATCTAATTTTATATGAGTCAAATATTATTAATGAATATATTGATGAACGCTTTCCTTATCCTCAATTAATGTCATCAGATCCATTAATGAGAGCTAGAGCTAGATTAATGTTATTAAATTTTGAAAAAGAAATATTTATTCATTTATATATGTTAGAAAATGAAAGAAATAAAACCTCCATAAAAGGATATAAAAGAGCACGAGAAGAAATTCGTGATCGTTTAATCACTTTAGCTCCATTGTTTTTAAAGAATAAATATATGTTAGGTGATGAATTTTCAATGTTAGATGTGGTAATAGCTCCCTTATTATGGCGTCTTGATTATTATGGTATAAATTTATCAAAATCCGCTTCTCCTTTAATAAAATATGCTGAAAGAATTTTTTCTCGTCCATCTTATATGGAGTCTCTAACTCCAGCAGAAAAAATTATGCGTAAATAACTAATTTTATAAAAAATATTTTATTTTTATTTTATTTTTGCATTTTTAAGATATCATTTTATAATAGAAAATATTACAAAATATTTCTCATGTAAGATTTACATTAAATTATATTAATTAGTGTATTATTATATTAATTAGTGTATTATTATATTAATTAGTGTATTATTATATTAATTAGTGTATTAATAAAAATTATACCATCATACTATACTATTAAAATTTGTTGTTAAAAAATATACTAAATATTAGTGCGGCTGATAACTATAAAACTATAACTTAAATTTAAATAAAAATTTTGTTTCTTTAATTTATATTTTAATGGTATTATTGAAAAAATATTTATACCATAAGTTTTATATAATTTAAAAATGTAATGCTGGCTTAGCTCATCTGGTAGAGCGCCTGACTTGTAATCAGGGGGTAGTAGGTTCAAGTCCTACAGCCAGCACCAAAATAAATAAAAATTCTTAAAAATTATTTTTTATTAATTTTATAAAAATTTTTTTATTTTTATGTATCATTATAAAAGTGTCCTAATTTTTTAGCTTTTGTGTTTAGGTAATGATTATTAAAAGGATTTCTGTTTACTAAAATAGATATACGCTCAACTACAGTAACACCAAATTCTTTTAAAGCAGCTACTTTATTAGGATTATTAGTCATTAATCTAACTTTATTTATACCAAAATGAATAAACATTGACTTAAGATTTTTATAATCTCTCTGATCATCCGCAAATCCTAATTTTTGATTAGCTTCTACTGTATCAGCTCCCTCATCTTGTAATTTATAAGCTCGTAATTTATTAATTAAACCAATACCTCTTCCTTCTTGGCGTAAATAAAATAATGCACCTTTATTTTCTAAAGCAATTTTTTTTAATGCCATTTCTAATTGAGCGCCACAATCACAGCGTTGACTAAACATAGCGTCTCCAGTTAAACATTCCGAATGAACTCTTATAAGTATTGTTTCAAAATTACTTAAAACGCCTAGTGTAATTGCCAAATATTCTTTTCCTGTTATATCAACAAATGCATGTAATTTAAAAATAGCCCAAGGTGTTGGTAAATTACAAGTAGTGACATACTTCAGAGTTTCTTCATTAGATAACATAAAAACCTCAAAAATAAAATATATAAAGTAACTCTGAAAAATTATATTTTATTTTTTATTAAATGAATAATAAAAAATTTTTTAATTGAATATATGTTTGTACAAAAATATAATTTATCAAAATTATATGAACTAATTTAATTTTTTTAAATAATTTTGTATAAGTTTATAAAATATAATATATTAAATTAAATTAATGTCGTAATTATTTAGTAATCAAATTATTTTAAATCTAATAATTTTATATAAATAAAATGTATATACATAATTTTTATTAATTATTTAAAATTTTATTAATGAATTTTCTATTTAATTTAGGAGATAATAATTTTATAAAAGAATAAACATAACTACGTAAATAAGTACCTTGTTTAATTATTACACGTGATATAGTAGTACCAAATAAATGACTAGCTGAAATTGAACGAAGATTTTTATCCCGATTAGAATCAAATGCTATGCTAGCAATAATACCAATACCCATACGCAACTCGACATATGTTTTAATAATATCAGAATTTATTGTTTCTAAAACAATATAAGGAGTAAGTTTTTGAAGAGAAAATTCACGATCAAGTTTAATTCTACCTGAAAATGATAAATCATATGTTATTAATGGATAATTTGATATTTCTTTTAAAGAGATAGAATTTAATAAAAGTAAAGGATGATCTAATGGTACTATAATAACATATTCCCATTGATAACAAGGTATAGAAATTAATTTATCACTAGGAGATAATATTTCAGTAACGATTGCAATATCAGCTTGATCATTTCGTATCATTTCTGTAATTTGTTTAGGATTACCCTGTAATAAAGATAATTTAACTTTTGGAAATTGAATAGTAAATTCTTTTATAATTTTAGGTAATGCATAACGCGCTTGCGTGTGAGTAGTTGCAATAGTTAAATTTCCAGTATCATACGCAGAAAATTCTTTACCTATTTTTTTTAAACCTTCTATTTCTTGCATAATTATTTCAATTGAACGTAATATAGCTTGACCAGGTTTTGTCAGTCCGCGAATTCTTTTTCCATGACGTATAAAAATATCGATACTTAATTCTTCTTCAAGTTCAATAATTGCTTTTGATACACCAGGCTGGGAAGTATATAAAGCTTTAGCCGCCTCTGTTAAATTAAAATTTTGTCTAACAGCCTCTCGAACGAAACGAAATTGATGAAGATTCATCGTATATTTTCTCTATATTTTAATAAAATTTAAATAATATTTTTATTGTTTTTAAATAAATAAATTTGTAATTTTTTATTATTATAAGTAAATAAATACTAATTCGTTTAGAATAAAAAAAAATTATATTACAATTTTATATATTATAAACTATATCTAGTTATTACTTTTTATGGTATAGATAAGTAATTATGTTATCAATGTTATTCAGGAAAATTAGATGTATCATTATGATAAATATGATCATCAATTAGTGAAAGAGCGTGTTATTCAATATCGTGATCAAGTACGCCGTAGATTATCTAATGAATTGTCTGAAGAAGAATTTATTGTCCTTCGTTTGCAAAATGGTTTATATTTACAGCGTTACGCATATATGTTAAGAATTGCCATTCCATATGGGATGTTATCATCGAAACAGATGCGTATGCTTAGTTATATTGCTAAAAAATACGATCGTAATTATGGTCATTTTACTACAAGACAAAATATTCAATTTAACTGGATTAAACTAAAAGAATCTCCAGATATTTTAGAAAATTTAGCAAGCGTTGAAATGCATGCTATTCAAACTTCAGGAAACTGTATTCGTAATATTACGTCAGATGAATTATCTGGTGTTTCATTTGATGAAATTATTGACACTCGTCCTTACGCTGAAATTCTAAGACAATGGAGTACTTTTCATCCAGAATTTGCCTATCTTCCTCGTAAATTTAAAATTTCTATTAGCGGGTCCCAAGAAGATCGTGCTGCTATTTTTGTACATGACATTGGTTTACGTGCTATAAAAAATAAACTTGGAAAGATTGGTTTTTGTGTAATAGTTGGCGGAGGTATGGGACGAACTCCTATTATTGGTCAGATTATTTGTAAATTTTTACCATGGAAACATATATTAACTTATATTGAAGCAATTTTGCGTATTTATAATCAATATGGTCGTCGTGATAACATTTATAAATCACGTATTAAGATTTTATTAAAATCAATCGGAATTGAAAATTTTCAGTTTCAAGTTAATGAAGAATGGAAAAATATTAAAAATGGACCATCAACGCTTACATTAGAAGAATTAAAAAGAGTAAAAAAATATTTTATTACTCCTAAATACAAAACACTTCCAAAAAACAGTATTATTCTCAAAGAAAAATGTAAGCATAATAAAGAATTTGAAAATTGGGTTCATCAAAATACTAAAGAACACAAAATTAATGGTTATATAATAGTTATCTTATCTCTAAAAAGAATTAATATGGCTCCAGGAGATATAACTAGCGAACAAATGAATTTTGTTGCAAATTTAGCAGATCATTATAGTTTTTCTGAATTACGTGTTACACATACACAAAATATTGTATTAAGTGATGTCACAAAAGATAATTTATTTAATTTATGGACCGAAATAAAACAATATGGATTAAGTGAATCAAATATTAATTTATTAACTGATATTATATGCTGCCCTGGTGGAGATTTTTGTTCATTAGCTAATACTAAATCACTACCAATAGCAAAAAATATTATGAAATATTTTAGTAAAGATGATCAAAGAAATATCGGAAAAATTTCATTAAATATTTCTGGATGTATAAATTCTTGTGGGCATCATCATATTGGAAATATTGGTATTCTTGGTTTAAATAAAAACGGAAATGAATATTTTCAAATATTAATTGGCGGTTCTCAAGGAAATAAACTTAATTTTGGAAAAATAATTGGACCATCTTTTTCTGCGGATCAAGTTCCAGATATTATTAATCGTATTTTAAAAGTTTATTTACGGTATCGGATAAAAAATGAATATTTTATAAATACCGTAAAACGTATCGGAATAACTTTATTTAAAGAAAATGTATATAAAAATATATAAAATTAAACTTTAATAAAGGAGATGTTATTTGATGTGTAAAATAATTAAAAATGATACTATTGTTAATGATAATTGGAAAATGCTTTATGAAAATGATTTTATAGAAGAAAATGTAAAATTATTAGAAGATCATGTTATAGTTCCATTTAAGTTTTTAAAAAAATATTTAAAATTTAATTCTAATAATAATCTTAATATTGGTATTTGGATTAATAGCGATGAATATTCAGAAGAACTTAAATGTGTTTTAAAAAAAAATCCAAAACAATTTAAAGTAATTGCAATTAATTTTATAAAATTTACTGATGGAAGAGGTTATTCAATTGCATATAATTTACGTATGAAATTTAATTATACTGGAGAGCTTCGTGCAATAGGTGACGTATTACAAGATCAACTTTTTTATATGAAAAGAGTTGGTTTTAATTCATTTGTTATACGTCATGATAAAAACATTAATTCTGCATTACATGGTTTAAATATATTTTCAGAAAAATATCAAACATCTGCTGATGAAAAAATACCGTTATTTCGACGAGTAAATCGCTTATTTTAGCATAAAATTAAAAATTTTTACTATTTAACTTTATGAATATTGTTAATTTTAGACTTAATTCTTTTGTTAAAACTGTTTTAGATGCTTTAAATAATATTGTAACAGATTATAAACCAGCTGTTTTTGCATCAAGTTTAGCAGCAGAAGATATGGTACTAACAGATTTAATTCTTCGTAATAATTTTGATATTAATATTTTTACATTAAATACTGGTCGTTTACATTCTGAAACTCTTAATATGCTTAATAAAATTTATTTAACTTATAAATATAAAATTAAAGTATATTATCCCTTAAATTCTGAAGTTAATAATTATATTTTTAAAAATGGTATAAATGCATTTTATGATAGCGTACAAATGCGTAAAAAATGTTGTTATATACGTAAAGTAAAACCATTGAAAAAAGCTTTAATTGGTAATAAATCCTGGATAACTGGACAGAGGCGTACTCAATCTATAACTCGAAGTAATTTAGTATTAAAAGAAAAAGATATTATTCATAATGGAATAATTAAATTTAATCCTCTTTATAATTGGTTAGAAAAAGATATTTGGAATTATATTAATACCTACAATGTTCCATATAATACTTTATATGATAATGGATATTTATCTATTGGTTGTGAACCATGTACTCGTCCCACTGAGAAAGGAAAAGATATCCGTTCTGGAAGATGGTGGTGGGAAAATTCAAATATAAAAGAATGCGGATTGCATGTATTAGATGGAAAGTTAATTCGTATAAAGTCACAAAAAGGAATTTAGGTTTATTTATAAGTATAAGGATTAAAATGAATAATTTTAAAAATGATATTTTTTATAAAAATAATTTAAATAATTTATATCTTGATTGGTTAGAATCTGAAGCTATTCATATTATGAGAGAAGTCTCAGCTGAATGTAACAATCCGGTATTACTTTTTTCAGGAGGAAAAGATTCAGTAGTATTATTACGCTTAGCAGAAAAAGCATTTAGACCTAGTCGTTTTCCATTTCCAATGGTTCATATTGATACTGGACATAATTTTCCAGAAGTAATTTCATTTAGAGATAACTGTATTTCAAAATTAGGTGAGACATTAATTGTTAGATCAGTAGAAGACTCTATAATGAAAGGAACTGTTAGATTACGAAAACCAAATACTGATTCTAGAAATGCCGCACAATCTATTACTCTCTTAGAAACAATTAAAGAATTTAAATTTGATGCTTGTATAGGTGGCGCACGTCGTGATGAAGAAAAAGCTCGCGCTAAAGAACGTATATTTTCATTTCGTGATAAATTTGGTCAATGGAATCCTAAATCGCAACGCCCGGAATTATGGAATTTATATAATACTCGAGTCCATCCCGGAGAAAACATACGTGTTTTTCCAATTTCCAACTGGACAGAATTGGATATTTGGCAATATATTGAACGTGAAAAAATAATATTACCTAGTCTTTATTTTGCACATAAAAGAAAAATTATTAAGCGTAAAGGATTATTAATCCCTTTTACAAATTTAACACCAGCTCATCCAGGGGAAATTATTGAAAACTTAATGGTAAGATTTCGTACTGTTGGTGATATTTTATGTACATGTCCAATATTATCTAATGCAACTACAGTCGAAGACATTATTAAAGAAATATCTGTTACACAAATCACTGAGCGTGGTGCCACAAGAATAGATGATCAAAATTCTGAAGCATCTATGGAAAAAAGAAAAAAAACTGGTTATTTTTAATATATAATTAATTTTATTAAAATTAATTATTAATTTAAACATATTTAATTAATAAATTTACGTAAATTATATAAAATGAATTTAGAAGCGCCAGAAAAAAAACAAAGTGTTTTTAAAAAACATAGTTTATTACGTTTTATTACAGCCGGCTCTGTTGATGATGGTAAAAGTACATTAATTGGTAGACTTTTATTTGATAGTAAAAATATTTTTATTGATCAATTAGATGCCGTATCTCGTACAAAATATAAACGTGTAATGAGTGGTCATAATATAGATTTATCACTTTTAACTGATGGTTTAGAATCTGAGCGCGAACAAGGGATAACAATTGATGTTGCGTATCGTTATTTTAATACACCAAAAAGAAAATTTATTATAGCTGATACACCTGGACACGAACAATATACACGAAATATGATTACAGGAGCATCAACAGCAGATGCTGTAATTATTCTTATTGATGCATCAAAAATAAAATTTAATCCTAGTGTAAATTTATTAACTCAAACTAAGCGTCATTCAATTATTGCGCATTTACTTAGAATTAAACATATAATAATTGCCGTTAACAAAATGGACCTTATAAATTATAATCAAATTTTTTATAAACGTATAGTCTATGCTTATAAAAAATTTGCAGAAGATATTCATTTTCAAAATATTAATACTATTCCAATTTCAGCTTTAAATGGTGATAATATAATTTCGGCAAGTAATAATATGTTATGGTATAATGGTCCAACATTAATTTCATTATTAGAATCTTTAAATACAAATGAGAAAATAGATAAAAAACCATTACGTTTTCCTGTTCAATTAGTAGCTCGTCATTGTGGTCATATATCTAAAGATTTTAGAAGTTATATGGGGAGAATTGAATCTGGTATAATTAAAAAAAATGATTGTTTAATAGTGGAACCGAGTGGAAAAAAAGCAACTATTAAAGATATTCAAATGCTAAATAAATCATTGGATATGGCAATAACCGGACAATCTGTAACTTTAATTATAAAAGAATATTTAGATATCTCACGTGGTAATATGCTTGTTTCTCCATTCAAAAGACCTGTATTATTAAGATCAATTAATGCAAATTTATGCTGGTTATCTGAAGAATCGCTTGATTTACGTCGTAAGTATTTGTTAAAACATAGTACTAATCAAATTTTATCTCGTATTTTAAAAATTAATGCATTATTAAATATTAATACTCAAAAATGGTGTCCACCTAAGTTATTAGATCTTAATGATATAGGTTGTGTAACTATAAATATATATGAACCAATTTCTGTTGATTCCTATGATAATATTAGAAGCACTGGTTCATTTATTTTAATTGATGAAATTACTTTTCAAACAGTTGCCGCTGGTATGATTATATTATAATTTTATTGTATAAAATAAATTATTATTTATGGGTATAGTTTATATAATTGGCGCTGGCCCAGGAGCGGCTGATTTAATTACTGTACGAGGAGCGCGTTTATTAAAAAAAGCAGATGTTGTATTGTATGATGCTCTTATAACTAATGAATTATTAATGTTATGCCCTAAAGCTAAACATATTTTTGTTGGAAAACGTTTTAAAAAACATTCTATTGCACAATATATAATTAATCGCATCATTGTTAAATGTGCTTTTAAATATAATTTAGTAGTACGTTTAAAAGGTGGGGATCCAATGTTATTTGGTCGAACTGATGAGGAATTAAATGCTTTAAAAAAATATAATATTAAAGTAAAAGTTATACCAGGTATTACTGCGGCATTAGCCGCAGCTTCTGAATCAAAACAATCACTTACTAAACGAAATATATCTCGGAGCGTTGTATTATTCACCTCTAGTACAATGTTAAAAAATAATTATTTAAAAAATATTCCAATAAGTGATACTCTAGTAGAATACATGGGTGGAAATAATATATTTTTAACTGCTAAAAAATTATTAAAATTAGGATTTTTACCCACAACCCCGGTAATAGTAGTAGAAAATTGCAGCCTCTCAAATCAAAAAATCACAAGATTAATTTTATTGGATTTAAAAAAAAAAATATTTCAATTTGAAAAACCAGTTCTTTTTATGATTGGAAAATCTTTAAAATCACATTATTAAATTTAATTTAAAAATTTATAAAGAACGAATGCAATATTTTGCAATTTCTGTTAATATTTTTTTACTTTCACCAATAGGTAAAGTAGTTCTAATATTTATATTTGGATATATTTTTTTTATATTTTTTAACAAATTTTGTAGATCTCTTTCTATATGATTTCCTTTTCCTATAAATATAGGTACTATAGTAATAGTATTAATATTTTTTTTATATAATTGCGCAACACATGTAATTAAATTTGGATCTATTAATTCCAAAAAAGCAATTTTAACTATTAAATTAGGTTGTATTTGTTTTATTTTTTTTTTTAAATATAAAAAAGGTTCTGTCCATTTTACATTACGGGAACCATGAGCAAAAATAATAATTGCCTTTTTCTCAAAAAAAATTTTTTTAATTTTATTCATAATATTTTGTTAATAATAAATTTAATATACTTTAATTAATGTAAATAATAAATATATTTCATATTTAATTTAATAATATTATTAAATAAGTTTATTATTAAAATATAATAAATTTTTATATAATTATTATTTAAATAAAAAGGAAAAAATTATTATGGATTTTGATATTAAATTAATTAGTTCGACAACATCAATTATGTCTTTAAAGACAGATTGTTTGGTAGTTGGTATTTTTAAAAAAAATAAATTATCAAGTATTGTTAAAGATATTGATAAATATGGCGAAATTACAAATATACTCAAATCAGGGGATTTAAATGAAAAATTAGGAAGCACATTATTATTAAGAAATATACAAAAAATAAATGCTAAACGTATTTTATTAGTTAATTTAGGTGATAAAAAAAAAAAAATTAAAGAATCTAATTTTATAAAAATAATTCAATCTATTATGAATGTTTTTTGTAATATAGGAGCTAGTAATTTATTATTGATGTTACCATTTAATAAAATTGAGAAATATAATTTATCATGTTTAATTATTAGAACTATTATTATTATTTCCGATAATCTATATCGATCAGATGCACAAAAAAGTAAAAAAAAACCAATTAAAATTAATATTAAAAAAATTATTTTTGCTTTAGACGAAAAAAATTATATTGATGGAAAAAATGCTATTATTTATGGATGCGCTATTTCTAAAGGAATTGAATTAACTAAAAATTTAGGCAATTTATCGGCTAATATTTGTACCCCAACTTATCTAGAAAATATTTCTAAAAAATTAAGTTTTGATTATAAAATGGACATAGAAATAATCAATCGCGAGCAAATGCAGAGATTAAAGATGGGTAGTTTATTATCAGTTACTCATGGAAGCTCTGAGCCTCCAAAATTAATTATAATAAAATATATGAATGGAAAATTTAAAGAAGCACCTATAGTTCTTGTTGGTAAAGGCGTTACATTTGATACCGGTGGTATTTCAATAAAACCTAGTTATTCTATGGATGAAATGAAATATGATATGTGTGGAGCAGCTTCTATTTTAGGTACTTTATATGCTATTTCTGAAATGAATTTAGAATTAAATATAATTGGAGTTATTGTCGCTAGCGAAAACATGTTATCTGGAAATTCAACAAAACCTGGAGATATTGTTGTTTCAATGTCAGGCAAAACCATTGAAGTACTTGATACTGATGCTGAAGGAAGACTTATATTATGTGATGCTTTAACTTATGTAGAAAGATTTAAACCATCTGTTGTAATAGATATTGCAACATTAACTGGAGCTTGTGTGGTTGCTTTAGGTCATCATAATTCAGGTCTTTTTAGCCGTAATGATGAGAAACATACGAAATTAGTATTAGATCTTTTAAGAGCAGGCAAAATGAGTGGTGATACTGCATGGAATATGCCAATTGAAGATAGATATCAAAAACAATTAAAATCTAATTTTGCGGACATTTCTAACATTGGAAATTCATCAGCAGACAGTATCACTGCCGCTTGTTTTTTGGAAAATTTTACAAAAAAATATGTTTGGGCGCATCTAGATATTGCTGGAGTAGCCTGGAAAAGTGGAGATAAAAAGGGGGCAACAGGTCGTCCTGTAGCATTATTAACTTACTATTTAATGTTAAAATCACCTAATATAAATTTTAAATAATAATTAAATATGAAAATTGCTACTTGGGATATTAATTCTATTAAAGTTCGTTTATCTCATATTTTACGATGATTAATTAGTATTTTATGTTTTAAAAAAAACTAAAAATTACTAATAATAAATTTCCTGTTTCTGAAATCGAGTCAGAGGGCTTTAAGATTATATTTATTGAACAAAAATCTTATAATTATTTTGCAATTTTATTGCGCTTTGGAATAAATAATCTATATTTTCCAGACAAACATCAACACTTAATTACATTAAAATAGAGCGGTTTCGTATTATTTGTGTCTATTCTCCTCACGGAGAATCGTTAGAACACCAAGTATCAATACAAATTAAATTAGTTATACGCATTTAAAAATTAGTTTCTAGAGAACTTTCTTTTTCACAAAAATAATATAAATATTACCCCAGAAAATTGTGATGTATATAATACAGTATTATTAAGAAATAAAATAACATTTTCTTATCTTGAATATCTATTTTTTAAAATTCAAATAGTTGAATTATGAAAAATGAGTTTTTCTCATAATATTACGAATTGATTATATATTATTTTGTAAATCTTGTATTATTGATACAATTCCATGGGGCACCTATAAAAATCACACTCCCTAATTTAGATATTTCTTTTTAATTAATTCTTAAAAATAGTTTTTTAAAAAAAAGCATTTTTAAAAAGTATGTTATTATTAAATTAATTGACCAGTAATTAAATTTTATTTTATATTTATACTTTTATAAATTTATTATAATATAATAATTTTAAATATTTTTAAAAAATCTATTCTATTATTTGTTAAAGTTGAAGTTTTATGACAATTAAAAACAATATTAAAGCTTCTATTATCCTAGATAATTCTCGTACTAAAAATGATACTGGGTCTCCAGAAGTACAAGTTGCTTTATTAACTTCACGAATTAATGATTTAAATATTCATTTTAAGTTACATATTAAAGATCATCATTCTCGTCGCGGTTTAATTATGATGGTAAATCGTAGAAAACGTTTACTATCTTATTTAAAAAATAAAGATATAAATCGTTATCGCTTATTGATTGATAAACTTCATTTGCGAAAATAATAATATATGCTCGCATCAATTAATAGATGCGGGCATTTAAAAATTAATCTTAAATAAAATTAAAATAATTATTACAAGAAAGGAAATTTTTTGTTTAATAAAATTATTAAATCATTTAAATATGGTTCATATAAAATTTCTATCGAAATTGGTGAAATTGCTCGTCAAGCCACCAGCTCAGTATTAGTTTCTATAGAAGATACAGTGATATTGGCAACAGTAGTTTCTTGTAAAGATCCTACATCAACTTATAATTTTTTTCCTTTAACTGTTGATTATATAGAAAAAGCCTATGCTGCAGGTCGTATTCCGGGTAGTTTTTTTAAGAGAGAAGGAAAACCCTCTGAAAGAGAAACAATAATTTCTCGTTTAATTGATCGTCCAATTCGTCCATTATTCCCAGAAGGATATTTAAACGAAATACAAATTGTTGTGTATGTTTTATCAGTAAATCCACAAATTGATCCAGATATTGCTTCTATAATTGGAGTATCAACAGCTCTTTCTATTTCTGAATTACCATTTTTAGGTCCATTAGGAGTAGCAAAAGTTGGTTATATTGATGGTAAATATATTCTTAATCCAACAACAGAACAATTAAAAAAATCTCATTTAGATTTATTAGTTGCAGGTACTGAAAAAGCTATAATAACCGTTGAATCAGAATCAAAACAATTACCAGAAGATATTATATTAAATGCAATAATATTTGGTCATGAAAAAATGAAAATAGCAATTAATGCAATCAATGAATTAGTACAAAATGTAGGTCAAAAAAAAGTAAATTGGGATCCAATTATAAAAGACAAGACATTAATTTCTAAAATAATTAATATATCTGAGCATAAAATCAGAAAAGCTTATCAAATAAAAAATAAACAAATAAGAGATTTAACATTTAAAAATATTAGTAAAGATATCTATTCTTCACTGATAGATAATGAAAATTTAACTATAGATATAAATGATATTAATTGCATTTTATATGATTTAGAATCTAAAATTATTCGAAAACAGATTTTAGATAAAGGACTTCGTATTGATAATCGCGGTGTTAATGATATACGTCCAATTTCAATTCGTACTGGTATTTTGCCTAGAACGCATGGTTCTTCATTATTTACTAGAGGAGATACTCAAGCATTAGTAGTTGCTACACTAGGAACTTCTCGTGATGAACAAAAAATTGATGCATTAATGGGTGAATTTACTGATTCATTTATGTTGCATTACAACATGCCTCCATTTGCTACAGGAGATATCGGTAGAATTGGTGTCCCAAAACGCCGAGAAATTGGGCATGGTAGATTAGCAAAACGTGCATTATTACCGGTATTACCAAATAACAACAAATTTAATTATTCTATACGCTTAGTATCCGAAATAACAGAATCAAATGGTTCTTCGTCTATGGCATCTGTATGCGGAGGTTGTTTAGCATTATTAGATGCCGGCGTACCAATAAGTGAACATGTTGCCGGTATTGCAATGGGTTTAATTAAAGATGGTGAAAAAGTTGTTATTTTAAGCGATATTCTTGGAGATGAAGATCGCTGCGGTGATATGGATTTTAAAGTTGCTGGAACTGTTAATGGTATTACTGCACTACAAATGGATATTAAGATTTTTGGTATCACTTATGATATTATTCAAATTGCTTTATATAAAGCTAAAAAAGGATTATCATATATTTTAGAAAAAATGAAAACAGAAGTTCCGAAATGTAAAAATGAATTATCTAAATTTGCTCCACGTTTAATTACAATTAAAATTGATCCATCAAAAATTCGTGATGTTATTGGGAAAGGTGGATCTACAATTCGAACATTAACTGAAGAAACTGGAACTCAAATTGATATTAATGATGAAGGTATAATTACTATTGCTTCATTTAATTCAGTTTCTGGTCAAGAAGCTAAGAGACGAATTGAAAAACTTACTGAATCTGTTCAAATTGGAAAAGTGTATACTGGAATAGTTTTAAGATTATTTGATTTTGGTGCTATTATTCGAATTTTATCTGGAAAAGACGGTTTATTGCATATTAGCCAAATTTCTAGTAAACGTGTAAATATAATTACTGATTTTCTAAAAGAAAATCAAAAAGTTCGAGTAAAAGTATTAGGAATAGATGATCGTGGACGTATTAAATTATCAATGATTTATTAGAAATAAAATGTTACTTTAAAAAATTAAAATCAAATTCACTTAATAAAATAAAATTAATAAAATAAAATTTTTAAAATGGGGTGGACGACGGGGCTCGAACCCGCGACAACAGGAATCACAATCCTGGACTCTACCAACTGAGCTACATCCACCATAAATTAATTAAAAAAATATTTCTTGTATTCTACATTAATATAATATTTTTTCAAAATTCATATTTTATTAATGAAATACCATAAAAAATTATGTTAAATTAGAATTTTCTATAGAAATATATTTTTTCCATTTTTTTGGGCCATCAATATGTATTGACTTTCCAAGTGAATCTATTGCTACTGTAACAGGCATATTTTCTACATTAAATTCGTAAATTGCTTCCATTCCTAAATCTTCGAAACATATTATTTTTGCAGACTTTATCGCTTTTGATATTAAATAAGCGGCCCCTCCTACTGCAACTAAATAAGCTATTTTTTGTTTTTTAATTAATTTTATTATTTTATCACTTCGCTCAGCTTTTCCTATCATAGCAATTAAACCAATTTTTTCTAAAATTAAATTAGTAAAATGATCCATTCTACTAGCAGTAGTTGGTCCAGCTGGTCCAATCACTTCATTTCGAACTGGATTTATTGGTCCTACATAATAAATTACACGATTATTAAAATTTACTGGTATTTTTTCTCCTTTAGATAACATATATTGAATACGATTATGCGCGGCATCTCTTCCTGTTAATATTTTTCCATTTAATAATAAAATTTCTCCAGATCTCCAAGAAGAAACTTCTTTTTTAGTTAAAGTATTAAGATTAACATAATGAAATTTTTTATTATTTGTGGTAAATTTTATTTTAGGCCAATTTGATAACGATGGTGGTTTCATAAAAACCGGTCCAGAACCATTCAAGATAATATGACCATGTCTAGTTGCTGCACAATTAGGGATTATTGCAACTGGTTTGGATGCAGCATGAGTGGGATACATCATAATTTTAACATCTAATACTGTACTTAATCCTCCCATACCTTGGGCACCAATACCTAATGAATTTATTTTATTAAATAATTCAAGGCGTAATTCTTCTATTTTATTTTTTGGACCATTTTTAATTATGCTATTCATATTAATATCTTGCATTAATACTTTTTTAGCCATTAACATTGCTTTTTCTGGAGTTCCTCCGATACCAATACCTAATATACCCGGAGGACACCAACCTGCTCCCATAGTTGGAACAGTTTTCATGATCCAATCCACTAATGAATCAGAAGGATTTAGCATAGCAAATTTTGTTTTATTTTCCGATCCTCCTCCCTTAGATGCAATTTTTATATCCAAAAAATTTCCTGGCACTAATTCCATATTAATTACAGCTGGGGTATTATCTTGAGTATTTTTACGTATAAAATGCGGATCAGACACGATTGAGGCTCGTAATATATTATTTGGATTAGTATATCCACGACGAACACCTTCATTGATAACATCATGTATTGATCCATTAAATCCTTTAAATCGTACATTCATTCCTATTTTTAGAAAAACATTCACAATTCCAGTATCTTGGCAAATTGGACGTTTTTCTTTTGCGCACATACGAGAATTTATTAATATTTGTGCTATAGCATCTTTAGCAGCTATTCCCTTTTCCATTTTATATGCGCGAGTTAAATGTTGAATATAATCAATCGGATGATAATAACTAATATATTGTATTGCTGACGCAATAGATTCAATAATATCGAATTCTTTTATAATGGTCATTTAATAAAATTTTTTAATATAAAATTATTAACATAATTTAACTTCCAACCCATGGTAAATTTTCAGAACACCAACCGGTTAATTCTTTGCGATGACCTTTAATATTTTTAATACCCTCAAATCCATGTAAAATATTAAAACAATTAATATATCCATTTTTTGCAACAAATTCTGCTGCTTCTTTTGATCGTTCGCCAGATCTACATAAAAATAATAGAATTTGTTTTTTATTTTTAAATAAATTTTTAAATTTATAAATAAAAAAAGGATTTAATGTATTTTCTGGATAAATTTTCCATTCTATTTCCGTGTATTGACTAGGATTAATTTTTACTTTTCCTATCCAATTTAGTTCAGATTTAGTACGAACATCTATTAATTTGATATTGATATCATTACATAGTAGTATATAACCTTGAGAAGGTGTTATTGATCCAGCATATGAAAAAAAATTTTCATTATGTAATCGGGCTTCTTGCAATAATATGTTTTTTATATTATTCATTATTTATATAATATTTTATAGTTAAAATATATTTTTTATTTTTTAAATTTATAATTTAATGAAAATTTTTTATTAAATTATATCATGCAAAATAGTTTATGTAAAAAATAAAAACATAAATTATAAAAAAATAAATTTAATTATTATTAATTTTGAATAACGCTTACTAGATAAAAATAAAATATGACTCATGTTGTCACTGAATCTTGTATTCTTTGCAGATATACAGATTGTGTTAATGTTTGCCCGGTTGATTGCTTTCGAATGGGTTCAAATTTCCTGGTTATTGATCCAGAAGAATGCATTGATTGCGCTGTATGTGTAGCAGAATGCCCTGTTAGCGCTATTTATGCAGAAGAAGATGTTCCATCTGAACAAAAACATTTTATTAAAATTAATTCTGAATTAACAAAAAAATGGCCATCAATAACAAAATCAATAGATCCATTACCTGAAGCTGATAAATGGAAAAATGTTACTAAAAAATTAGTATATTTAAAAAAATAAAATAAATTAATAATATAGGAAATTTTATTATTTATGAAAATTAATACAGTAAAAACAGATGCCGTAATTATTGGAGCTGGTCCAGTTGGATTATTTCAAATTTTTGAATTAGGTTTGCTTGAAATTAAAACGCACGTAATTGATTCTTTGAATAAAGTTGGTGGTCAATGTATTGAATTATATCCAGATAAACCAATTTATGATATACCAGCTGTACCAATTTATACTGGACGAGAATTAATTGATAATCTTTTAAAACAAGTAGAACCATTTTCTCCTGTTTTTCATTTAGGAGAAGAAGTAATATCAATTAAAAAACGTGAAAACGGTTATTTTGATCTTATTACCTCTATTGGAAAACATTTTATAACTAAAACTATTTTCATTGCAGCGGGAGTAGGTTCTTTTCAACCACGTACCTTAAAAGTTGAAGGAATAAAACAATTTACAAATTCACAATTATTTTATCAAATAAAAAATCCTAGTATTTTTTATGATAAAAATATAATAATTTGTGGGGGAGGAGATTCAGCATTGGATTGGGCATTAAATATGGTAGGAAAAGCTGAATCAGTGATTTTATTACATCGTAGTAATAATTTCAGGGCAGCACCATCTTCAGTGTCAAAAATGAAAATATTATGTGATAATTATGAAATGCAATTTATTGTTGGACAAATTACTGGAATAGAAATAAATAATAATAAATTAAATAAAATTAAAGTTACTAGTAAAGATGGGGTTACTAGAAGAATACCATTAGATATGTTATTAGTATTTTTTGGACTTTCTCCTAAATTAGGTCCTATCACTAAATGGGGCGTTGATATAATTAATAAACAAATAAAAGTCTGTAATACAGAAAAGTTTGAAACTAATATTCCTGGTATTTTTGCGGTAGGAGATATTAATACATATCCAGGAAAAAAGAAATTAATTTTATCTGGTTTTCACGAAGCCGCTTTAGCAGCTTTTGGTGCTATTCCATATATTTTTCCAGATAAAAAAATAAATATGCAATACACTACTACATCTACAAAATTACATAAAATACTCAAAGTTAATTCATCAGTATTTCATTAATATTTAAATTTAAATTATATAAGCGTTCCGCTTAATTATTGACGGCGGAACGACTTAATTATTTTTTTAATAATTTTTCTTTGATACGAGCCGATTTTCCTGAACATTTACGTAAATAATATAATTTAGCTCGACGTACATCACCTCTACGTTTAACTATAATAGATGAAATAATCGGGGAATATAATTGAAATGTTCTTTCAATTCCTTCATTATAAGAAATTTTGCGAACAATAAAATTTGAATTTAACCCCTTATTACGTCTAGAAATAACTATTCCTTCATAGGCCTGTATTCGTTTTCTTGTTCCTTCAATTACATTCAAATTCACAATAATAGTATCTCCAGTAACAAAATCAGGAATATTTTTTTTTAATCGAATTATTTCTTCTTGTTCGATTTTTTGAATTAAATTCATGTTTAAAATTCCAATAATTTTTATATTATTTTTTGTTAATTTTTTTTAAAAATTCTTCATCAGTGCATGTTAAAAACTTATTTTTACGTGCTTTTATAATTAAATCTGGTCTTTTTTTATTAGTTATTTTAAGTGAATTTTTACGTTTCCATTTTTTTATTTTTTTATGATTACCGCTAAGTAAAACTATTGGAACTTCCATATTAAGATATATTCTAGGTTTTGTATAATATGAACAATCCAATAAACCATTTATAAAACTATCTTGCATATTTAATTTATTATTCAATACTTTAGGTAACAACCTAACAATAGCATCTATAAGCATCATAGCAGGTAATTCACCGCCAGATAAGATAAAATCTCCAACACTAATTTCTTCATCTATAAAATTATCTAAAAAACGTTGATCAATTGCTTGATATCGCCCGCATAATAGTATTAAATTAGATTCTTTTAATAATTTTATAATAATATTATGTGTAAGCTTTTTACCTTGAGGTGACATATAAATAATTTTTGGTATTTTTTTTATATTCTTTTTTATTGCTGTTATTGTATCTTCTATAGGTTTACCTAACATTATCATTCCTACACCGCCCCCGTATGGATAATCATCAATTTTACGATAATTATTAGAAGAAAAATTACGAGGATTCCATAAATTTAAAGAATATTGTTTTTTTTCAAATGCGCGTCTTGTAATACCTGATTGAGTAATAGCGGAAAACATTTCAGGAAATAATGTAATAACATCAAATTGCATTTTTATTATTTCTTGTAAAAATTATAATAATTTAATCCCAGTCAACTATAATTTTCTTTTTAATTATATCAACATTTTTAATAAATATTTTAATAAAAGGAATTAATATCCCATATTTTTTTTTATATTTTTTTGTACAAATTATTTCAGTTGATGATTGTATTATTCTTAAAATTGAATGTACTTTATTTTGTATAATTTCAGTAACAGTTCCTAATAATTTTCCATGAATATTCTCAACTATACAATCAATCAAATTAAACCAATAAAATGTATCAGATGATAATAATTTTGGAAAATCATTAATAGATATTTTAAGATAATATCCCTGTAATTTTGTTGCTAAATTACGATCTGTTATTCCGTATAAATTAGCTAATACATAATTTCCATGATTTTTTTTATTTAATATTTTAATAGAAAATAATTTTAAAGAATTTGGATCAAAGAACCAAATTTTTCGTGCATAAAAAAAAATATTTTTATCATCTAAAAATAATTTAATAAGTATCCATCCAAAAATACCATATGCTCTTAAAACAACCCCAATTGTTATTAAATCTTTTGTAAAAATTTTAGATTGATTATTTATATAATTAATTTTTTTCAATTACTTCATAATTTATAAATTAAAATAATTTTTATTATTATAACGAATCAAACGATCGACCGTTAATGATGTTTTAGCTCCAACTTGTTTCCAATAAGTAAATCTATTTAATAAAATTTTAAATTTTTTTTCTTTTTTAGAGGCCAATGGATTATAAAAACCTATTCGCTCAATAAAACGACCATCTCTACTATTTCTAGAATCAGTTGCTATAATATTAAAAAAAGGACGATTTTTTGCGCCTTTACGTGTTAATCGAATAATAACCATTTTATAATAATTTCCAAAATATTTATAAAATTTAATTTTAATTTCATTTAAAATTATTTTTATTGATATATTTATTTTTTGATAAATAAATACTCGAACAAACAACAATAATTGACATTATAATACCAGGTAAACTAATATGCAATTCCATGTTGAATATAAAAATATTTTTTATCAATAATTTATTTATTTGTAATTGCGTAAGAGATTGATCAGAAAAAATCATATTACCAGATAAATAACCCAATAATATTGAACATAATATAATAATACTTGAAAATTTTTCTATTAAAATTAGAACTAATTTACTGCCAAAAATAATAATTGGTATACTAAATAGTATACCAATTATTACTAATAACATTTGATATTTGTTTGATATTTGAGATGCTGTTCCAGCGATAGCTAATACATTATCTATACTCATAATTAAATCCGCAAAAATAATAGTTTTAATCGCGTGAATTAAATTTTTACCACTAGCAATAGTGGTATAATTATGATCATTAGATAGTAATTTTATACTAATCCAAAAAAGAAGAAAACCTCCAATTATTTTTATATATTTTAAATTTAATAAATTTATTGAAAATATAACTAATATTATTCGAATAGCAATAGCCCCAAATGTACCAAAAATAATTCCTTTTGTTCGTATATTAGGTTGTAAATTTCGACAAGCAAGGGCAATAATAATGGCATTATCACCTCCCAGTAAAATATCTATTAAAATAATTTGTATAATAGAAATTCCGTTTGATGCTGTTAAGAATGTCATTTTTTTAATTTCTTTCTATTTATAAAAATTTTAATAAAATTTTTTTTATCTAGCCTTTGAAAGATTAGGTAACAAAACAAATAAGTAAATATTTAAATGAATTTAAATATTTAAAAAGGATAACTTTATTAAGTCTCTCCTTTTTATTCTATATTATTTACAATATTTTTTTCAATAAATATCCTATTTCTGAATGATTTTTTGTTATAAAAATTCCACAGGATTCCATAATATCTAATTTAGATTGAGCGGTATCAAAATCACCTGTAATTAAGGCTCCAGCATGACCCATGCGTTTTCCTGGGGGAGCGGTAATTCCAGCTATAAATCCAATAACTGGTTTTTTCATATTTTTTTTAATCCAATTTGCTGCATATATTTCATCTAATCCACCAATTTCTCCAATCATAATAACTGCATCAGTATTTTGATCTTCATTAAATAATTTTAATATATCAATATATTTTAATCCATTAATTGGATCCCCGCCAATTCCAACTGCTGAAGATTGACCAAAACCTAATTCAGTTAATTGACAAACCACTTCATAAGTTAATGTTCCTGAACGAGAAACAACACCAATTCTACCTTTTTTATGAATATTTCCGGGCATAATTCCAATTTTTATCTCCTCAGGTACAATTAAACCTGGGCAATTTGGACCCAATAATAGTGTTTTACTATTATTTTTTTTCATTTTATTTTTTAAAATTAACATATCACGAACAGGAATACCTTCTGTAATACAAATCACTAATTCTAACTCAGATTCTATAGCCTCCCAAATTGCAGAAGTAGCAAAAATTGCTGGAACATAAATAACAGAAACCGTTGCCCCTGTTTCATTTTTAGCATTTTTTACTGTATCAAAAATTGGAATTTCTTCAAATTTTTGGCCATTTTTTTTTGGGTTAACCCCCGCTACAAATGCTTTTTTACCATTTCCGTAATTAAGACACAAATTAGTATGAAATCGACCAGTTTTTCCTGTAATTCCTTGAGTAATAACTTTTGTATTTTTTGTAATTAAGATTGACATAAATATTTTTTATTTAAAATTATTATTTTTAGATATAAAAATAGCTTTTTTTGCTGCTTCTTCTAAATTATTTACATTAATTATTGGTAAATTTGATTTAGTTAATATTTTTTTTCCAATATCTTCATTCGTGCCCTTCATTCGAACAATTAAAGGAATATCTAATAAAAGAGATTTAAATGCTGATATAATTCCATAAGCAACTATATCACAACGAACAATTCCACCAAAAATATTTACTAAAATAGTTTTTAAATTATTTTGTTGCATCATTATTTTAAATGCTTCTGTTATTGTTTTTATTGTTGCACCACCCCCAATATCAAGAAAATTAGCCGGTTCTCCTCCAAATAGTTTAATAGTATCCATTGTGGCCATAGCTAAACCAGCTCCATTAACTAAACAACCAATATTACCATTTAAAGGTATATATGTTAAATCAAATTTTGACGCTTCAATCTCCATTAAATCTATTTTATTTATATATTTTTTATGAGCATATTGATAAGAAATTATTTCTGGATGACGAAATAATGCGTTTGTATCAAAGTTAAATTTAATATCTAAAGAAATTATTTTATTTTTAGAATTTATTACTAATGGATTAATTTCCAATAATAAAGAATCAGTTTCCCAATAAGATTTATAAATATTTTGTATTTCTTCATAAAAATTTATTAAAGAATTTTTAGGAATAGAAATTTTTTTACTTATATTATCAATATTATTTTTTGTTAAACCAATCAATGGATCAATTATAGTTTTATATAATAATTCTGGAGAATTTTTAGAAATTATTTCAATATCCATTCCTCCTTTATTTGACCCCATAAATATTATATTTTGTTGAACCCTATCTGTCATAAAACTAATATATAATTCTTTTTTAATATCTATATATTCTTCAATTAATACACAAAAAACATTTTCACCTTTTTGATTGGTTTGAGACGTAATTAATTGCATTCCAAGAATTTTTTTTGTATATTTTTCAACTTGTTCTAATGATTGCGCTAATTTAATTCCCCCGCATTTTCCTCGACCTCCTGCATGAATTTGTGCTTTTATGACCCAAGAATTTCCGCCTATTTTTTTTGCAGCCTTAATTGCTTCATCTACATTCATGCATAGAATACCTTTTGGAATAGTAACATTAAATTTACGAAGAATTTCTTTACCTTGATATTCATAAATATTCATATGAATCCTTTTATTTTAATAAAATTAAATTTACGAAAAAATATACAAATAACGATCCCTTCTTTTATATATATCACATATATTGAAAACAATAATAGAATTTTTCATTTTTTGATATTTATCACACCACGCATGCTCCTTCTAAAAAATATTACAAAAATCTATATTTCTAATTTTATTACTAAATACTCAAAATCTTTTTGATTAACAAATTCAACATGATCCACTCTTTGTTTTTCATAAATTTTTGTAATATAAAATACAAACCATTTTCTAATACCAAGAATTTCTGAATTTTTTTCTGATTGTACTATCAATTATTTTAATATTAAGATTCATTTTTTAAAAATATCAAATAGTACTAATTATAACCAGTACTAAATATAATTATAACCAGTACTAAATATTAATATCTCTCTAAATTTTAAATATAGTTGATTCATAATGTATCATAGGATAGAAAATTTATATAAAATAATACACTTAAGTTTCCATTTTTTTATTGATTACAAACATACTCTACTCCTATCTTAAACCATAGATTTTCATATTTTAAATCGTTCTTTACTTAAATTTTTGACATAAATAAAATTAATTTATATACTCGTATCATAATATATTTTGATTTTATTCTTTCTTTTTTCTAATTTTAAATCATAGATAATTAAAGTCTATAAATTATCTGTATTATTTATTTCTATTTTTACAAAAAATATATTATTACAATCTTAAATATTTTTCTTCCAATATCTTTTAATTGAATTAATGAAGTATTTCCAATGGTAAATAAGAAATATTTAAATTTTTTATTTATTATTTTATTATTACTTGAAAAGTAATATTAAATTTTTTATTTAAAATAAGAATATTATATTTTTTGAAATATTTTTAAAATTTTTATTAATAAAGAAAAAATTTTTTAATAAAAATTAAATATGTTTTTAAAAAAACAATATAAAATTTTTAATTTTTCAGGTACTTTATAAATATTTAATAATAGTATTTAATTCAATATTATTTATAAACATGGCCTAGGGCGGAATTGAACCGCCGACACAAGGATTTTCAGTCCTTTGCTCTACCAACTGAGCTACCAGGCCAAAAAACAATTTTTATATAATATAGTATAACTAATTTTTTTTAAAGTATAAATAGTTTATTAAATATTTTTTCAATAAATAAAAAAATGATTTTTATTATTAAATAAAATTAAATTAGAATTTAATTCTAAACTGCCATTTTTTTTATTTATAGTTATTAAATAACCATAATATAAATTTAGATTACACTTATCTTGAACCTGTTTCAAAACATATTCCAATGTTTAATTTGTTTGTTTTTAATTAGTTACTTTAGTTTAAATAACTTTTACAGATGATTATAAAAAATCCATTGAATATTTATTTATTTTACAGTATGATTAAAAATTACTATATTGAAAATATTTCAAATTTAAATTATTTAAAAAATATAAATAAATTAATTATATTTACTAATTTACTTAAAATTTAAATTTTTAAAGGGGGTGTTAGCTCAGTTGGTAGAGCAGCGGACTCTTAATCCGTAGGTCGAGTGTTCGAATCACTCACGCCTCAAATATTTTACAAAAAATAAAAATTACAAAATACTATTCTTTTAATAAATTTTTCATTTTTTTAAAAGCAACTGTTTCAATTTGACGAATACGTTCAGCAGATACACTAAATTCTTTAGCCAACTCATGTAATGTAGCGACTGAATTATTTTCAACTAACCAACGTGCTTCTACAATTCTACGTGAGCGTATATCCAACTTATTTAATGCACTTTTTAATTTTTTTAATTGAAATCTATTATATTGTAATGATTCTATTATTTTTATAGGTTCAGTAATTTCTGTAGATAAATAAAAAATTAAAGGCAGTTTATCATAATTATTATATAAATAATCCATTTCTATATCTTTTCCAGATAATCTTGTTTCCATTTCAATTATATCTTTTCGTTTGACGTCTAATGTTTTAGCTAATAAATCTATTTTTTTTAAATTCATTGAATTTAAATTTTCTTTATAATTACGTAGATTAAAAAATAATTTACGTTGTGATTTAGTTGTTGCTATTTTAACTAAACGAGAATTTTTTAAAATATATTCATGTATTTCGGCTCTAATCCAATGTATAGCATAAGACGCCAATCGAACACCTTGATCAGGGTTAAAACGCTTAACCGCTTTCATTAAACCAATATTTCCCTCTTGAATTAAATCAGAATGTAAAAAACTATAACCTAAATATCTTTTTGAAATTGAAACCACTAATCTTAAGTGAGATAATATCATTTTTTGTGCAGCATTTAAATTATTTGTTTTTTGTAAATCATAAGCTAAAGATATTTCTTCGTTATAAGATAAAATTGGTAGATTATTTACTGTTTTAATATATTTATCAATATTACCTAAAGTACCAAAAAATTTACAAGCTAAATAACTATTATTAATAATAAGAGAATTATTAGTTATATATTTCATTAAAATTCCTTATTTTATAAAAAAATATTAATTTTTAGCTTTTTAAAAAAGAATTTAATTATAAGATTATAATTAAATAAGTAGTTTATTTTTTATAAATAAAAAATTTATATTTTAATTTAATATTTAGGGTTTAAATTTTTAGATTCACTCCATAATCTATCAAATTCTAGTAGAAATTTTTCAGAAACATTTGGTTTATTTCGAAAATAAATTACATTTTCCGCATTACGATTCATTGCATTTTGTGTATAATTTAAAGATCCAGTTTCAACAGATTTATGGTCAATAATTATAAATTTATTATGCATGATTGCATAATTATTATTTAATCTTATTGGTATATTATTATTCGCCAAATAAGTTACAGCAGTATATTTGCCACTATTAGCTTTTTTATCAGCAATTATTCGTATATTAATTCCCTTTTTATAAGACTTAACAAGAATTTTTGCGATATCTTTATTTGTAAAAGAATATGCCGCAATTTCAATTGATTTTTTTGCTTCTTGAATTGCATTTAAAACGATTTTTTTTGCATTTCCTGGTGAAAAACCAACTTCTATATTATTATTATGATTAAAAAAATTAGAATTACTAAAAATAGGTAATGTTAAAAAAAAAATTAAAAGAATAATTGTTATTTTTTTAATTATTTTATTTGAAGATGTTAAATTTTTAATTTTTTTTTTTAAAATAGACATTTTTAAAATTTATAAATTAATTTATTAAAAGAATAATTTTTGAATTTTTTAAAAAATTTATAAAAACTATTTTGTAGTTCTTGATCCTATAGCCCCATATTTTCTTCTAAATTTTTCTACACGCCCAGTTGAATCAACTATTTTATGTTTTCCCGTATAAAATGGATGTGATTCTGATGATATTTCAATTTTTACAAGAGGATATATTTTTCCTTGAAATTCAATAGTATTAGATGTTTTAATAGTTGATCGAATAATAAATTTAGCATCATTTGAAATATCATGAAAAAGTGTTTCTATGTATTTTGGATGAATATTTTTTTTCATATTTTTATAAAGTATAATTTTGTAAAGTTTTAAATTAAGGATATAATTTGTAAAGTTTTAAAGGATATAATTTTGTAAAGTTTTAAATTAAGGATATAATTTGTAAAGTTTTAAAGGATATAATTTTGTAAAGTTTTAAATTAAGGATATAATTTTGTAAAGTTTTAAATTAAGGATATAATTTTGTAGAATTTTAAATTAAAACAATTATTTAATAATATTTATGATTTATTTAGCCTTGTTTCATCATATTAAAAAATTCAAAGTTATTTTTTGTTGATTTCATTTTATCCAAAAAAAATTCCATTGCCTCAATTTCATCCATACTATATAACAATTTTCGTAATACCCAAATTTTTTGTAATTTATCATCCTGAATTAATAATTCTTCACGACGAGTACCGGATTTATTTAAATTTATAGCAGGATAGACTCTTTTTTCTGCTAAACGACGTTCTAAATGAACTTCCATATTACCTGTTCCTTTAAATTCCTCATATATAACATCATCCATTCGACTACCAGTTTCAATTAATGCGGTTGCAATAATAGTTAATGAACCGCCTTCTTCAATATTTCGTGCTGCCCCAAAAAAACGTTTTGGTCTTTGTAATGCATTAGAATCTACTCCTCCTGTAAGTACTTTTCCAGATGCTGGAATAACTGTATTATAAGCTCGCGCTAATCTAGTAATTGAATCTAATAAAATTATTACATCTTTTTTCATCTCAACTAAACGTTTCGCTTTTTCTAAAACCATTTCAGCTACTTGCACATGACGATAAGCAGGCTCATCAAAAGTTGATGCAATAACTTCTCCTCTTACAGAACGTTGCATTTCTGTTACTTCCTCGGGTCTTTCGTCAATTAACATTACAATCATTATAGCTTCTGAATGATTAGTAGTAATTGCATGAGCAATATGTTGCAATATTATAGATTTTCCGGATTTTGGTGACGCAACTAGTAAACCACGTTGACCTTTTCCAATAGGCGCTATTAAATCAATAATTCTTCCAGTAATATTTTCTTTACTTTCTATATTTCGCTCTAATAATAATAATTTTTTCGGATGTAATGGAGTTAAATTATCAAATAAAGTTCTATTTTTTGATAATTCAGGTTTTTCACCATTAACTTTCTTAATTTTTAATAAAGCAAAATAACGCTCTCCATTCTTTGGAACTCTTATTTCACCTTCCACAAAATCCCCGGTATGTAAATTGAATCGACGTATTTGAGATGGTGATAAATATATATCATCTGAAGATGCCATATAATTACTACCTTGTGAACGTAAAAATCCAAAACCATCTGGCAAAACTTCCAATGAACCATCACCAAATATTCTTTCTCCAATTTTTGTTTTTTTTTTAAAAATTGCAAACATTAATTCCTGCTTACGTAAACGTTTAACACTATTAACTTCTAAATCAATTGCTATTTTTAAACCATAAAATGTAATATTTTAAATTTAGATATTTTTTAATTTTTTACTTTTAATAATATAAAATAACTTTTAAATAAAAAATAATGGGTATAATAAAATATGTATTAAATTAAATAATATAATTGAGTAATATTTTATGATGTATTGCATTATAAATATAGATTAAATGAAATGATATATTATCAGTAATGTGTTATAAATATGTTATAAGTGATATACTAATATATTAAAATGAATAAATTTTAAATTTTATATCAATAAAAGAATTTAGATATTATTATCAATAAAAGAAATTAATTCATTCTTTGTTAAAGATCCTACTTTTTGTGCAATATTTTTTCCATTTTTAAATAAAATTAATGTTGGAATTCCTCTAATATTAAATTTTTCTGGGACAATTTTATTTAAATCAACATTTATTTTAACAATTTTTATTTTATTTATGTATTTTTTGCTAATCTCATCAAGAATTATTGAAACTGTTTTGCAAGGGACACACCATCCCGCCCAGAAATCCACTAATACAGGTAATTTTGATTTTAATACATCCTTATCGAAAGATGTATCATTAATATCTTTGATATATTTAGTCATTATTCTTTCTAATATTGTATTTATTTTTGATTTATTTAATATATAATTTTTAAAATTTAAATTATATTATTCATTAATTTAAATATTATTTTATAATTTAGAAATTATATTTAAGAATTTCATATATACAATACACAATACCATTACATATTTTTTATGTATACATGGTCATTTCGTACATATGCATTACTAATGTAATGTACAACTATTATAAAATATAAATTTAAATTTTTTAAAATATTATTTTCATTTACATTTTTTCTAAAAACTTAAATTTTATCATATTTATATTTATGTTACATCCAGCATTAAGAATTACTCCATCAGCTTTATTTTGGTTCGATTCTGTTAAACAAATAATAAAACATTGTGAAAATTTAAAAATAATTTCACCTAAAAAATATGATTTTTCATCTCTTCGTATCATAGTTCCAAATACTCTTCATATTCAATATTTTAAAAAAGCATTTAATAAATTTTTTTCCTTTAAAAATTATATATCTCCATTTATTGGAACATTTGATAATTGGTTAAAATTACATATATCTAATTTTGATATTTTTTTTCCAATTCAAAACCATGAAAAATTACTATATTTATATTTAAAATTACAAAAAAATTATTTATTTAAAAAAAATAATATGATCAATAAAATTGATTTATTAATATTTTCTAAAGAATTAATTAAATTATTTCATGAATTAAATCAAATGTTATTACCATCAATTTATAAACTAGATAAAATTAAAATTCGTTGGAAATCAGCTTTAAATTTTTTATCACCATTTGTTTATACTATATTAAAAGATGAAATTGAATTAATATGGTCAATTTGGTGTTATCAAATTAAAAATGATGAATCAGTATGGCGATTTATGAATATAAAAAAATTAATAGTTGAAGTAGAAATGCCATTAATTTGGTTTACCTCTATTCAACCATCTCCAATTGAAATAAATTTTTTAAATAATTATGGCAAAAATTGCTCTGTATTACCAATAATAATAGATTGGTCTAAAATACCATATTTATATTTTAAAGCCTGGCCGGAAATTCAATTATCAAAAACTGAATTTACCATAACTAAAAAATTTATATCTCCTTTATATATTAATGATAAAAATATTGATGTGCCATCAAATTTATCAATTTGTCCTTGTAACAATTTAGAAGATATTGCTACACAAGTATCCCAAAATATTATCAATTTATTAATTTTAGGTTATAAAAAAATTGCTATTATTGAATTAGATAGTCTAGTAATTAGCAGAATCTGTTCTTTATTGAAGCGATCAAAAATTTTTGTTTTTAATACGGTAGGATGCAAATTATCGAGAACTAGTGCAGCAGCTTTTTTGACTAATTTTTTTAATGTAATAGATGAACCTCGAAAAGCCAATAAATTTTTAATTTTTTTAAAATCACCATATATATTAAATGATATTTTAGATAAAAATAATTATATATCAATAATTGAATCAATTTGTCGTGATACTATTATTTTTAATAACTTATATTTTGCCCTTAAAAAATTAAAAAATATTAATTTAGATTTATATAAATTAATACAAAAAATAGTAAATAAATATAAAAAATTACATATTAAATCTTATTCTATCTCAAAATGGAATTCTATAATTTTAAAATTTTTTTTAGAATTAGGTATTAATGAAGCACTAGACACAAATGAATCTGGAAAACTTGTATTAAAAATTTTATCAAATATATATAAAAATACAGATTTATTATTTACATTTTCTGAATATAGAAAATTTATTGAATTACAAATGGATATGACAAAATTTATATCAAAATCAGATGATAATCGTGTTACTATATTATCGATAAATGATATATATTTGTTGCGTTTTGATGCTGTATTCATAGTTGGAATTGATATTGATAATTTTCCTTCATTAGTAAAGGAAACTTTATTTTTTTCAAATATATTTAGAAAAAAATTAAAATTAAATACAAATTATTCTTTACGTCAAAAACAATTACGTGAATTAACAGAACTATTATGTTGTTGTAAAAAAGTTATATTATTTTGGCAAATATATAAAAATTCAGAATTAAATTTCATTAGCCCTTTAATTGAACGCTTACAATTAATATTAAATATATATAAAAAAAAATTAAAAAAACATCGTTCCAAAATAAATTTGTATGATATAAAATCAATTCCTATACTTCCTCCTCTTCCAAATTGTGGTGAATTACTTCCTTATAAAATATCTATTACTAGTTATAATAATTTCATAGAATGCCCTTATAAATTTTTTGCGCAACATATGCTTAATTTAAATTCCATTAATAACTTTTATAATATTCCTCAAAAATACCATTACGGAAATTGGGTGCATAAAATTCTTTTTTTATATCATAGTCATTTAAATAATGTAAAAAAATTAATTTCTTTAGATAAACGTTTTGAATTATTAAATTTAATTTCTAAAAAAATATTTAAAGAAGTTTTAAAAATTTGTCCAGTTTCTTTAAATTACTACATTTCTTGGAAAAAATCAATTCCATACTATTTAAAATGGTCTAATTCTCATGAATATTCTGGTTGGAATTTTGTGTCCGGAGAAAAGAAATATAAAAAAACTTTATTTTTATTTAATAACAAAAAAATAGTATTATATGGTCGTATTGATCGTATTGATAAAAATATAGATGATCAATATTTAATATTAGATTACAAAACTAGCGACTATAATTCTTTAAGAAAAAAAATACATAATAATAAGGATTATCAATTAATACTTTATAAATTTTTATTAGAAAAAAATATAAAGATCCCTAAATACAATGCTCAATATATTGTATTAAACAATAAGCAAATAAAAATAATAGATATCCCTAAAAATATATTAAATTCCGTCACAACAGAAAAACTAATATCAAAAATAAAAAAACAAATATATTCAATTGCAACCGGAGCATCATTACCTGCTTTAGGTATTGAATCAATTTGTCGTTTTTGTAATATGAAAGGTTTATGTAGAAAAAAAGAATGGTTAATAAATTAGTAATTAAAATAATAAAAATAAAATAATGAATCAAAAAATACAAAAATCTTCAGAAATATCTTATGATATTAATGGTATTTCATCAAATATTCAATCTTTTATTAATATATCTTGTAATCCAAAATATTCAGTAATAGTGGAAGCTTGTGCTGGTAGCGGTAAAACCTGGTTACTTATTAGTCGTATATTGCATATTTTATTAAATGGCGCTAAAGCATCTGAAATATTAGCAATTACATTTACAAATAAAGCAGCCAAAGAAATTCTTAAACGTCTAATGAATTTACTAAAAGAACTTTCTTTAAGTTCTGATAAAAAAATTGAAATATTATTATATGAACGAGGTATATCTAAAAAAAAAATATTAAATTTTATTCCATTAGCTCGTAATTTATATCAAAAATTAATAATAGAAAATCAAAATTTATCAATTTATACATTTCATAGTTGGTTTGCTTATTTAATGCAAATAACACCTTTATTTTCTAAATCAATTCGCGGATATAAATTAATCGAATTTACTGGAAAAATAATAGAAAATGCATATAATCAATTAATAACATTTGTTAATAAATCTAAAGACAAATCTATTATTAAAAAATCTTTAATAACACTATATGATTTTTTTGGAACTAGTAATGAAAATATTCGTAAATTACTTAATGCATTTATTGATAAACGTGTTGAATGGTGGATATTATCACGAAATAATAATAACAATGCTATAGAAATTTTACGAAAATTAATGGGAAAAGACATCATATCAGATGCCCGTTTTTCTTTATGGAAAAATTCCTCTAAAATTAATGAAATTAATATAATAGTTAATTTATTAAAAAAAGGTTCCTTAATTAATAAAAAACGCGCTTTAATTATTGAAAAAATATTATCATCTAATCCTAGTATTAATAATTTTTCTATTTTATCAAATCAATTTTTTGATAAAAATGGTAAATTACGTTCTAATTTAAAAACTAAGGATTTAAAAAATGAATTAATAAAATACTTTAAAAATGATGAATTATTATCAATTAATAAATTCGATATAAAATTCAAAAAAATAGCAGAATATTTGAAAAAATTACTCAAAAGAAGCAAAGAATCTTCAATTTTATCAATAAACAAAGCGCTTTTTAAGTTAGGAAATATGTATCTTAATATTTATCAAAAAATAAAATTTAAAAAACGTGTAATAGATTTTTATGATATTGAATGGAAAATTTATTGTTTATTTACTAATGATAATCATGTGATCTATTTGCAAAATAGATTAAATATTTTATATAAATATATTTTATTAGATGAATTTCAGGATACTAGTCCATTACAATGGATTATTATTAAATCTTGGATAAAAAAATACAGTGTAAAAAAAATAAAACCATCAATATTTATCGTTGGAGATCCAAAACAATCAATTTATCGATTCCGTCATGCTGATCCACGTATATTCACTGCAGCTTGTAAATTATTAAAAAAACGCAATGGTTTTATTTTACGTTCTAATCGAACTTGGCGTAATTCTATAAATTTAATTAATGTATTAAATCTTAGTTTTAAAAAAAACCCAATTTATACTAAACAAACTACTGCTTGTAAAAATATAGGAAATGTATGGAGACTTCCATTAGCAACAAATACATTTTTTTTTGAAAAAAATTTTCATACAAATATCTTAAAAGATAATATTAATTCAAATAATTTTCATGAAGAAGAAGATATTTTTTATAAAAATGAAGGAAAAATGATAGCTCAAATATTATTATATTTAAAAAAAAATTTTTTAATTAATAATACTAAATCTAATAATATCAAAAATAATAGAAATTTAATATGGTCAGATGTAATGATTTTAATAAAAAAACGTACACATTTATTATCATATGAAAATGCATTACGTCATTATGGAATCCCATTTATATCAGATAAAAGAAGTGGTCTACTTGAATCCTTAGAAATAACTGATTTAATTGCATTATTAAAATTTCTAAATATGCCAAGTGATTCTTTATCATTAGCACATGTATTAAAGAGTCCTATTTCAGGTTCTTCTGATGAAGATTTAATTATATTAGCAAAACGCTCAGAAAAAACTTGGTGGAAACGTTTAAAAGCTATATGCAAAGAAAACGTACAATCATTGTCTCTAAAAAGAATTTATAATTTATTAAAAAAATGGTTAGCAATTTCTTTAAATTTACCAGTATGTGATTTACTTGATATTATTTTATATGAAGGAAAAATAATTAAACGTTATACTCAATATACAGTAGCATTTAAAATAAATCAAGTAATTGGTAATATTCATAAATTTGTAGAATTATCTTTTAAATTAAACCTTAAAAATTATATTACTTTATCAAAATTTATAGATATATTATCCAATCTAGATAATAAAATAGAAAATAATTCCATAGATGAGGAAAAAATTAATGTATCTACAAATTCGATACGTATTTTAACTGTGCATAGTGCAAAAGGATTAGAAGCACCAATAGTGATTATTTTAGATTCAAATCATAGTAAACATAACTCTGATAAAATTGGTATCTTATGTAATTGGCCCCAAAATAAATTAAAACCAAAACATTTTTCTGTATATTCTAGTGAAAAAGGAATGGCTCGAGATATTTTATTTAAAATAGAAGAGAAATTTAAAGAACAAGAAGATTGGAATTTATATTATGTTGCATTAACTCGAGCTAAACAATTACTCATTCTTAGTGGAATAAGAAATAAAAATAAAACAAATGGATTAATATTAGATAGCTGGTATAATCGCCTAAAAGGCGCAACAGATTTATCTATTGATTTTTTAAAAAATATAATAAATAATTCTTCAGAAATAATTAATTGTAACTCAAATTATAAGAAAAGTAACAAAATTACTCTTTCATTATTTAAATCACCTTGTTTGGAAATTAAAAATAACTTAAAAACTAATGCTAATATTATTCACGATAAAATTAACATAGACAAGGGTATTATTTTTCATGATTTATTAGAACGACTTTGTTCGCAAAAAAAATGGCCAATTATTGTTCCAACAACAAATTTTATTTCTAAATGGTTAAAATGTTCATTATCATTAGCAAAAATAGGTAGAAAATATGTAATAAAAATATTATCAAAATCACATTTAAGACGTTTTTTCGATTCTTCAAAATATTTAAAATCATATAATGAGATGGAAATTATAATAAATAATATTACTTTTAGATTAGATCGTGTTGTTGAATTTAATGATGAAATTTGGATTCTTGAATATAAATTAAATCTATTTAAAAGTGAAGAAAAAATCTATAGAATACAATTAAAAAATTATTGTAATTCTCTTAAAACCATATGGACTAAAAAAAAAATTCGTGCCGCATTTATTACTTCTGATGGTAATTTATTAGAATAGTATATGAAGTACATTTTTTGAAAAATCAATATAAATAAATTATAAAATTTTATATAAAATTTGTGTTTATTTTTTAAAATTTATAATATTATTATAAATAAATCTTATTTATTATTAAATGATGAAAATTATTTATTTAATTAATATCATTATTTATTTTAAAAATTAAAATTAAATATTATTGAACATAATTTATTATTAAAATCGTATGACTATAATTCGTGTTAAAGAAAATGAACCTTTTGAAGTTGCTATACGAAGATTTAAACGAACTATTGAAAAGACAGGTCTATTAACCGATTTACGTGCTCGTGAATTTTATGAAAAACCAACTACAGTGAGAAAACGTAAATTAGCTGCAGCAATAAAACGTCATTATAAACGTATACGTAGTCAACAGTTACCTAAAAAAATGTATTAAATGCATAAAATAATAATTTAACTAATTTTATTATTTTAAATACCGTGTTTTCACAATTATTTATCAATAATTTAATTAACCGCATAGATATTGTACATATAATAAGCGATTATATTTCATTAAAAAAAAGCGGTTCTAATTTTGTTGGATTGTGCCCATTTCATGATGAAAAAACTCCTAGTTTTACTGTTTATCCAATTAAAAAATTTTATTATTGTTTTGGATGCGGTATATACGGTGATGCAATCCAATTTTTAATTAATTATTTAGGATTTCATTTTATAGAATCCGTTAACTATCTAAAAAAAAATATCAGTATTTATGAAAAAGATGAAAAAAATTATTATTTTAATAAAAAAATATTACCTGAGAAATCATCCAAATATTTTAATATAAATTCAACTAATGTAGATTTATCTTTATTAAAAAAAATAATGATATGTGCTTCTGATTTTTATAAAATACAATTAAAAAATTCAAAAGAAGCTATAAATTTTCTAAAAAAACGAGGATTAAATGAAGAAATAATTTTAAGATTTAATTTAGGTTATGCACCAAATGAATGGAATGCATTAAATAAAGTTTTTTTAGATTATAATAATATTAATACATTAGCTTCTTCTGGTCTTGTTGTAGATAAAATAATAAATAAAGTAAATCAATCACCTGTTATTGAAAAATACAAGCGATATGATCGGTTTCGTGGAAGAATTATGTTTCCAATTAAAAATACTGATGGACAAATAATTGGTTTTGGTGGTCGCTTAATAAAAGATTCCAATGAAGCAAAATATATAAATTCTCCAGAAACTCCTTTATTTCATAAAAGCAATGAATTATATGGCTTATTTGAAGCTAAAAATGCCATTGAAAAATCTGGTTATGTATTGATTACTGAAGGATATATGGATGTAATTGGATTATCACAATTTGGTTTTTTGCAAACAGTAGCTATACTTGGTACGGCATGCACTTCCACTCATATTAAAAAAATACTATTTTATACTAATTCTATAATTTTTAGCTTTGATGGAGATCAAGCTGGACGCCGCGCTGCCCGTAGAGCTTTAGAGGTATGTTTACTTTATGCTACAGATGATAAAATTATTAAATTTTTATTTTTGCCGGATAAATATGATCCAGATAGTTATATTAGAAAATTTGGATATAAAATATTTAGCAAAAAAGTATTAGAAGCAATGTCATTATTGCAATTTTTTTTAGAAGAAATTATTTTAAATTATAATTTAAAAACAATAAAAGATATTGAAAAATCAAAATATAATATTGAATATTTATTTAAAATAATTCCATTATCATCATCATTAAGATTTAAAATTATAAGTAGTTTATCTAAAATAATTAAAGTATCATTTAATGAAATTAATAATTTATTTAAAATAAATACATCAAGTATCAAACATAAAACTATAGAAAAAAAAAATATACAACCAATATGTATTGAGTATCAAATTATGAAATTATTAATTTCTTATCCATCATTAATAAACGAGATAAATTCAGAAGATATGATTATATTTTCTAAATGTTCACAAAATTATGTTAAAATGTTTTTTCAATTAATTGATACTATTCATATTTTTAAAAATGATATTGATCACTCTAAATTTATAAAATATTTAAAAAAAATTAATAAAAATTTCGAATCAATTATTGTTAAAATTCAAGACAATTTTGAATACAGTATTGAAATTGCTAAAAAAACATTATTAGATGCTATTTATAAAATAAAAATACAAATATTAAATAATAAATTAAATGATTTAATAAAAAAAGGATCATTAAATGATCAAGAAAAAAAAATTTATCGTAAAATAACATTACATAAAAAAAAATTAGAATCTAAAAAATTAAATAAAATAAATTGATAAAAAATATATTTTATATTAAAATGAAACATTTGGTAATTTTTTCAATTTGAAAATATTAAAATAAAATGTCACTTTCAAAATGAAATTTATTAATAAAAAAACAAAAATCAAGAATAAAAAAACAAAAGAAACCTTATTAAAGAATGCATTTTCTTTTGATATAAAATCTAATAGTAGAGAAGAAATCGAAAATTTAAGAAAAAAGTTTAAAATATTAATTAAACTCGGTAAAGAACGCGGTTATTTAACTTTTTCAGAAATTAATGATTTTCTTCCAGAAGATATTATCGATCACGAAATAATTGAAAGTATTATTAAAACCTTTCGATATATGGATATTTCTGTATCAGAACACGTATTAGACACAGAGACATTAATGCTTTCTAATATTACTAGTGATGATGATGTTGAAGAAGCAACAGAGGCAGCATTATCTACAGTTGATTCTGATTTTGGTAGAACAAAAGATCCAATAAAAATGTATATGAGAGAAATGGGCTCAGTTGAATTATTAACTAGAGACGGAGAAATTGAAATAGCTAAACGTATTGAGGAAGGTTTAAAAGATATGATTCATGCTATTTCTTCGTGTCCCACTACTATTATGGAAATATTAATAGCAGCAGATAAAATTTCAAAAAATGAAATTAAGATAGATGAAATAGTTGACGGTTTAATTGATAAAAATTTTTCTAGTAATAATCGTGTTATTAAAGGTAATAAAAATAATAATGAAGAAAAAATATTGATTGAATCTAGTTCAGCTGATTTATCAACAGAACAATTGGAGAAATTAAAATATGAATCTTTAATAAAATTTTCTAATATATCTTTTCATTTTGATAAAATGAGAAAAGCATTTGAAAAAGAAGGATATAATTCAGAATCATATATAAAAGCACATAATAATATTTCTAATGAAATGCTAGGTATTCGATTTACAGCAAAAAGTATTGAAAAATTGTGCGATACCTTACGAAATCAAATTAATCAAGTTACTCAAATAGAGAAACAAATTTTAGAAATTGTTGTCAATAAATGCGGAATGCCACGTTTACATTTTATTAAAGTTTTTCCAGAAAATGAAATTAATTTAAATTGGGTAGACAATGAAACTAAAATTCAACATGATTATAATTTGATTTTATGTCGAAATATTCCTTCCATAAAAGAATTACAGCAAAAATTAATTAATTTACAAACAGATATTGTTTTACCATTAAATGATTTGCGTGACATAAATAGAAAAATGATTGCTGGAGAAATGAAAGCTCGTAAAGCAAAAAGAGAAATGACCGAGGCTAATTTAAGATTAGTAATTTCAATTGCAAAGAAATATACTGATAGAGGTCTTCAATTTCTTGATTTAATTCAAGAGGGAAATATTGGTTTAATGAAAGCGGTTGATAAATTTGAATATCGTCGTGGTTATAAATTTTCTACTTATGCAACATGGTGGATAAGACAAGCAATTACTCGATCAATTGCAGATCAAGCTAGAACTATTCGAATTCCAGTTCATATGATTGAGACAATTAATAAAATAAGTAGAATATCTCGTCAAATTTTACAAGAAACCGGTTCAGAACCAGATCCTTCAGTAATTGCAATTAAAATGGAAATGCCAGAAGAAAAAATTAGAAAAATTATGAAAATTGCAAAAGAACCAGTTTCCATGGAATCCCCTGTAGGGGATGATGAGGATTCTCATTTAGGTGATTTCATTGAAGATGAAAATATGTTAGCACCTTCAGATGCCGCATTAAATGCATCAATGCGTTCTGTAGTTAAAGATATTCTTAATTCATTAACACCAAGAGAATCTAAGGTTCTTCGTATGCGTTTTGGTATTGAAATGTCAAGTGATCATACACTAGAGGAAGTCGGTAAACAATTTGATGTAACAAGAGAAAGAATTCGACAAATAGAAGCAAAAGCATTACGGAAATTACGTCATCCTTCTCGATATTATAAATTAAAAATTTTTTTAGAAGGAAAAAAAAATTAAAAAAATAATTTTAAAAATTAATAATTTTTAAAATTAATATAATAGTTATATACTATGTAATATTAGGGCCTCTAGCTCATGATTGGTTAGAGCAGCGGACTCATCAAAATGGTGACTTTTTTCAGAAATGAAAATTGAAAAAAAATCTAATATTAAAGATTTTAAAAATTGGGTTAATTCAGGGAAGCCTAAGTTTATAATACAAATATGGTAATCCTGAGCCAAGTCAAAAATACATTTTTGAAAGGTGCAGAGACTAGCGGAGAGGTAAAGTCCTCTTAATTACCGATAAAAACGCCCAACACCTGAACAATAATTTATACTATTGAAGGTGATGAGATAGTCCAGTAAATAGTGAAAACTATAAAAAAACTGAATCCGTTGGTACCGTGTTCGACTCACGGGAGGCCCATAAAATTTATTCTTTCCTTTTTTGAAATAAAGAATAAAAAAAACCGTCATAATCTTGTTTTTTATTTACAGTTGGTAACAATTGACCTGGTGAATTTAATCTAATAGAATCCTTATGATTTTTAGAAAAAATAATTGCCTGCTCTTCTGATTCCTCAAACCATAATGAACACGTTACAAATAATAATTTTCCACCAGGTTTTAACATTTTCCATAAATTATTAAGAATTTTACAGGAGTATTTAGAAAGTTTTTTAATATCATTTTTCCTTCGTAACCATGGTATATCTGGATTTCTTCTAACAACACCAGATCCAGTACATGGTAAATCAGCTAAAATTCTATCAAAATATTTATTTTTATAAAATCTAAAACGATTATTGGTTTTTTTATTTATATCTATATATAATTTTTTTAAATTAATTTTACTTATATCTGAAAGAATTAATGTTGCTTTTAAATTTAATCGTTTTAGATTTTCTGAAATCATATTTAATCTACTTAAGTTATTATCAACCGAAATTAGTTTAATATCTGCAATTTCTAATAAATGACAAGTTTTACCCCCCGGCGCAGAACAAGCATCCAATACATACATTCCAGAACGGATATCTAGTAATGGTGCAGCTAATTGAGCGGCTGCATCTTGAATTGAGCAAAATCCATTAAAAAATTTAGGAATTTTAGAAATAGAAATCGGGGTATGTAATTTTATAGCTAATGGTCCAATAATAGTTGTTTCCAATCCTGATTTTTTTAAAAGTTTATTATAAGAAATAAGAGTAGTTTTACGTTGATTAATTCGTAATGTTAGGGGTGGTTTTTTATGACCAACATCAAGAATATTCTTCCATTGAAAGAAATTAGGATAAGTAATTTTAACCTGATTTATCCACCATATCGGATAATTCCAATAACTTTCATGAATATTATACATTTTTGATTTAAATATTTCCCCTTTTTTTCGAAGAAATTCTCGTAAAATTGCATTAATCATATTTTTTGCATAAGCTATTTTAGAATCAAATTGAACGACATTAACAGATTGATAAACTATAGTATATATTTTATAATAATTTTTTAATTTATTTTCATTTTTTATATTCCTATTTTCTGTTTTAATTAATAAAGCCAAAGAACAAAATAATAATCCTTTTAATATTGAAATTTTTATCGGTTTTTTAATTAATTTGTTTAATAATATTTCAACTAACCTAAGATGTCGTATAGTATAATAAGTAATATCTTTTATTGCTCCTTTTGCTTTTTCAGAAATATTATTTTTATCTAATATTTTTGAAAAAACTTTCTTTAAAGATATTCCGTTTTTTACATATATTATCAATTTTGCGGCATTATATAAATAAAAAGATAAAGAATCGTTATTTTTTTTATTATTATTTTGCGACATTTATTTTTAATAACGATAATTATCTAATTTATATGGCCCATTTTTAGAAACTCCAATATATTTAGCTTGCTGATCTGTTAATTTTGATAATTGTACATTTAATTTTTTTAATTGCAAACGAGCTACTTTTTCATCAAGAATTTTAGGTAAGGTATATATTCCAATAGGATAATTAGATGTATTATTAAATAATTCAATTTGAGCGAGTGTTTGATTAGCAAATGAAGAACTCATAACATAAGATGGATGACCAGTTCCACATCCCAAATTAACTAAACGACCTTCTGCTAAAAGAATGATTTTTTTTCCATCTGGAAAAATAATATGATCTACTTGTGGTTTTATATTTTCCCATTTATATTTTTTTAATTTTTCTACTTCAATTTCATTATCAAAATGTCCTATATTACAAACAATAGCTTGATCCTTCATATCTCTCATATGATCATGTGTAATTACATGATAATTACCTGTGCATGTAACAAAAATATCACCATATTTTTTCGCATATTCCATTGTTACAACTAAAAATCCTTCCATAGCAGCTTGTAACGCACAAATTGGATCAATTTCAATTATCCATACTTGAGCTGATAACGCTCTCATTGCTTGAGCAGATCCTTTTCCAACATCACCATAACCAATTATTACAGCAATTTTTCCTGCAATCATAACATCTGTTGCTCGCTTAATACCATCAATTAAAGATTCACGACAACCATATAAATTATCAAATTTTGACTTAGTTACAGAATCATTTACATTAATTGCGGGAAAGGATAATTTACCTTCTTTAAACATTCGACGTAATCGATAAACACCTGTAGTAGTTTCTTCAGTTACTCCTTTTATTTGTTTTAATCTAGAAGAATACCATTTTGAATCAATTTTTAATTTATTTTTAATAGATTTAAATAAACATACTTCTTCCTCTGAACATGGATTAGATAATATAGATATGTTATTTTCAGCTTGAGCCCCTAAATGTAATAAAAATGTAGCATCACCTCCATCATCTAAAATCATATTAGCTTGTTCTGTATTAGAGTTTCCTGGCCAATCAAAAATTCTATGATTAAATTCCCAATAATCACTTATAGATTCACCCTTAAATGCAAAAACAGGAATACCCTTACTAGCAATTGCTGCAGCAGCATGATCTTGCGTTGAATAAATATTACAAGAAGACCATCTTACTTCAGCTCCTAAACATTTTAATGTTTCAATTAATACAGCAGTTTGAATCGTCATATGAATTGAACCACTAATTCGCGCGCCTTTCAAAGGTTTACTCTTTACAAATTCTTCTCTAATAGAAATTAAACTAAACATTTCTGTTTCAGCGATTTCTATTTCTTTTCTACCCCATTGGGATAAATTTATATCAGCAATAACAAAATCTTTTGATATAAAATTATTTTTTTGTGTTAAATTTTTCATAATTATTTATATTTATATTTTACAAAAATGTATTTTAAATTTTTAAAAAATTACAAACCTGCAGAATTTTTTAATACTTCAGCTTTATCAGTTAATTCCCATGTAAATTCTGGTTCTTTACGACCAAAATGACCATAAACTGAAGTTTTTTTATAAATCGGACGTAATAAATTAAGCATTTTTATAATATTTTTTGGTCGTAAATCAAAATGTTTTTTAACTAACATAGTTAATTTTTCGTCGCTTATTTTACCGCTACCAAAAGAAGTAACCATGATTGAAGTTGGTTTTGCTACTCCAATTGCATAAGATATTTGTATTTGACAACGTTTTGCTAAATTAGCAGCAACAATATTTTTTGCTATATAACGTCCAACGTATGCAGCAGAACGATCAATTTTAGAAGGATCTTTCCCTGAAAAAGCTCCCCCACCATGAGGTGCCGCACCCCCATAAGTATCAACAATTATTTTACGACCAGTTAAACCACAGTCTCCTTTCGGTCCTCCAATTACAAATCTTCCTGTTGGATTAATTAAATAACGAGTATTTTTTAATAAATTTTTAGGAATTATTGGTCGAATAATTTCTTCTATTGCTGCTTCCTTAATAGATCTATATGGTATTTCTGGATCATGTTGAGTAGATAAGACAATCGTATCAATAGCTACCGGTTTTCCATTATCATATCTTAAAGTGACTTGAGATTTAGCGTCTGGACGTAACCAAGGTAAATTACCATTCTTTCGTAATTCTGATTGTCTTTTTACAATAAGATGAGAATAATAAATAGCAGAAGGCATCAATTCTGGTGTTTCATCACAAGCATATCCAAACATTAAACCTTGATCTCCAGCTCCTTGATCAAAATTAAGTCCTTCTCCCTCATTAACTCCTTGAGCAATATCTAAAGACTGTTTATTATAAATTAATAATACCGCGCAACTTTTGTAATCAATACCATAATCAATATTATTATATCCAATATCCTTAATAGTTTTGCGTACTATATTGACATAATCAATATTAGCATCTGTCGTTATTTCTCCAGCTAAAACAATTAAATTATTATTACATAGTGTTTCAGCTGCAACTCGAGCTTTTAAATCTTTTAAAAAAATTTCATCTAATATAGCATCAGAAATTTGATCAGCAATTTTATCAGGATGACCTTCAGATACAGATTCTGAAGTAAAAAGATAATCATTAGGCATACGTTAACTCCAATAAAAAATTTTTTGTGAACATATTCCTGTACCATTTTATCTTTTAAAAAATTTTATCATTTTTTTATTAATAAGTAAAATTATAAAATTTTTGTAAAAAAATATTAACTTAATAACTATATAACATCTGTGTTATTATATTTTTAATATGATGTAATTTTTTATGGAAAAAATGTCCTCCACCTGGTATTACTACAACAGGAATATCTAATGGATTAGCCCATAAAAAAACATCTTTTAATGGGATAATTTCATCAAGTTCACCGTGAATTATAATTGTATTTTTTGGAACTTCTGGTATTAACCATTTTTTAACAGCAACACTAATTAATATTAATATTTTAATTGATATTTCCTTATCTAAACGTTTTTGTAATTTTGCTTGAACAAATGTACCAAATGAAAACCCGGCTAATATAATAGGGAGATATGGGTATTTTTTTTGAATATATCGTAATAAAATTTCCATATCATCAGTTTCTCCATTTCCTGAGTCATACGTACCACTTGATGCCCCAACTCCTCTAAAATTCATTCGAATTGATATATAACCTAAACTTAACATAACTCTAACTAGAGTTTGTACAACCTTATTGTCCATTGTTCCACCAAATAATGGATGAGGATGCGCTATCAATACAACACCTTTTAGTTTTAATAATTTTATTGAACTTGGAAAGTTAATAGCGCAATGAAGTATTCCAACAGAACCATTTATATTAAAAAATTTAGTATTAGAGATCATAATATTGTAATATTGAAATAAGAATAAAAATAATTTAAATTTTTAAAATATAAATTATATGATAAATTTATTTAATTATATTTACTATATAAAAAAATTTTCAATTTTAATTTTAAAATATTATGAATATTTATTCACATTCTTTAAATACTTCACGTATTAAAAATTTATATTATAATTATAACACTGATACTAAAATTGATATTCGTACAATTCTTTCGACTAATTCCACTAATTCAAATTTATTATCTATAGCAAATACTGGTCTATTGTTTCATCCAACATTTTTAGCAACGAAAATTCAAACTGCTGGACGAGGAAGGGCTGGTCGTATTTGGTATTCAGAACCAGAAATAACATTAACTTTTTCTCTCGCATGGAAATTTAAAATTTCTCTTAAATACTTAACTAGTTTACCTTTAGTAATTAGTATCGCTTTATCTATCGCATTAAAAAAATTTGGACAAAAAGTACAATTAAAATGGCCAAATGATTTATTATTAAATGGTAATAAATTTTGTGGAATATTAATTGATACATGTATTGAAAAAAAAAATAATAATTGGGCTATTATTGGAATAGGATTAAATCTCGGATTGCCACGTATATTAAGTAAAAAAATAAATATTGGTAATATTTCAGAATTATTAAATATGGAACATGAAAAATTATTAGCGGTATTTATTTGTTATTTAATTGATTCTTTAAAATTATTTGAACATTATGGTTTTTCTATATTTATGAAATATTGGAATTTTAATCACGCTTATACTAATAAAACTGTTGATATTTTAAAATTAAATAAAATTCAAAAAGGTATTGTTATTGGAATTAATAAAAATGGTTGTTTACTATTAAATACTAAATTTGGTAAAATAACAATCTCCTCAGGAGATGTCTCGTTACGTTTGCAAAAATAATATTCTTAAATGAAGGACATATATTAATAAAATTTAAAATTTTCATAAAATTATTAAAATTTTTCCTATAATTGGCTTATAACAAATTATAATTTAAAATATTTTATATTTTTTAAACTTATCTAGTGTGATTATAATAATTCCTATAAAAATAGAACTATCAGAAATATTAAATATAAACCAATGTAAACAATTAATATGTATATCAAAAAAATCAATTACATAATTATATAAAACATAATCTATAAAATTTCCAACCGCACCTCCCAAAAAAAAAGATAACCCATAACAAAAAATATATTCTTTTATAAAAATTTTAAAAAAATAAATAACTAAAAAAAATATAAAAATATTAATTATGATTAATATATTTTGTTGTAAATAAATTTTTTCACAAATTAAATTAAATATTATTTTTTTATAGTTATATATAAGAAATAAATTTAAAAAAGAATTAATTATTAATATTTTTTTATAAATAAATAATTTAGTTATAAATATTTTACTTAATTGATCAACAAAAGATATTACAAAAGACAAAAAAATCCATAATAAATTTTTTTTCATAATAATTCTGCTAATTTATTAATAAAAAAATATTTTAAAATAAATTAAGCAAAATAACGTTTTTCCCCAATACCAAATAAATTATTAAAACAACGATTACATAAATCAGGATAATCATCCCTTTCACCAACATCGGCTTGATAATGCCAACATCGATTACATTTTTTATAAATAGATGGTTTAATTATAATACATTCCTCCGATAAATTTTTGATCTGAAATAAACTTACAGAAGATGTCAATAAAAAAAACTTTAATTCTTCTCCAAATTCATTTAAAATTTCAAAGTCCAATTTATTAATTTTTAATATTATTTCAGCTTGAAGTGAGGAACCAATAATACCAGTACTACGAATCTTTTCTAACTTTTGCATAACTTTTGATCTAATTTTTTTTAAGATCATGTATTTATATAATAATTTCTTAGAATTATAAACTTTTGGCAATTTATAATGAAGTTGTGTAAAAATAGTTTCACCTGATTCTATATAAAAATTTTTATCAGAAAAAATAGACCAAGCTTCTTCAGATGTAAAAGATAATATTGGAGATATTAATCTTAATAAAGATTGATTAATATGCCAAATAGAAGTTTGAGCTGAACGTCTAGCATGTGAATTTTTTTTAGTAGTATATAATCTATCTTTTAAGATATCCAAATAAAAACTACCTAAATCTTCAGAGCAATATATTTGTAATTTAGATACTATCATATGAAATTCATACATACGATAATGTGATAAAATTTCTTTTTGTAAATTTGTAATATTAATAATTGCATATTTATCAATTTCTACCATATCTGAAATTTTAATAATATTTATATTTGGATTAAAATCAGATGTATTAGCTAATAAAAATCTTAATGTATTACGAATACGACGATATGTCTCGACTACACGATTTAAAATTTCATTTGAAATTGATAAATCCTTTGAATAATCTGTTGAAGCAACCCATAATCTTAAAATTTCTGCACCAAATAAATTACATAATTTTTGTGGTTTTATTATATTACCTTTTGATTTAGACATTTTTTTACCCTTAGAATCTACAACAAAACCATGTGTTAATAACGCTTTATAAGGCGCAGATTTATTTAATATAATAGAAGTTAATAAAGATGAATGAAACCAACCACGATGTTGATCTGATCCCTCTAAATATAAATCAGCTGGAAATATTAATTGTTTTTTATGTGAACCACGAATAACAGTTTGATGAGTAATTCCAGAATCAAACCAAACATCTAAAGTATCATTACTTTTTTTATAATTTACCGCATCATCTCCTAAAAATTCTTTAATATCTAAATTTTGCCATATTTCAATTCCATTAAGTTCTATTTTTTTAGCAATTAACTCAATTAATTCCAATGTTTTTGGATGTAATTTTCCGCTTTTTTTATGAATAAAAAATGCTATTGGAACTCCCCAATGTCTTTGACGTGAAATAGTCCAATCTGGCCTATTTAATATCATGCTCTTTAATCTATCCTTTCCCCAGGAAGGAAAAAATTTAATTTTATTAATAGCTGTTATAGCGGATTCTCTTAAAGATTTTTTTTCATTTTTAGGAATTTTATCCATATTAATAAACCACTGTAATGTAGTACGATAAATAATTGGTGTTTTATGTCGCCAACAATGCATATAACTATGTTCAAACATTTCGATATTGAATAAAGTTTTACTTTTCTTTAAATAGGAGCAAATTAATTTTGAAGCTTTCCAAATAGACATACCGCCAAATAATGGTAAAGTAGATATAAAATTTCCATCATCCATAACTGGATTAATAATATCACTATCTTTCATATTTTGTTTTTTAAAAATTAAAAAATCTTCAATACCATAGGCAGGGGCAGAATGTACAATACCAGTACCACTATCAACAGTAATATAATCACCTAAATAAATTGGAGATAATCTATTATAATTTATATCAATATTTGATAACGGATGAAAAAAATTTATTTTGCTGAGTTTAATTCCCTTACAAATCCCAATAATATTTCCTTTGAATCCAAATTTTTTTAAACAACTTTTTACTAAATTAAAAGCCAAAATTAATAATAAAGGAGGATCATTTTTTATATGCACTAAAGCATAATCAAATTCCGGGTGTACATGTAATGCTTGATTAGCAGGAATAGTCCATGGTGTACTAGTCCAAATTACTATATATCCTTTTCCGCTTGGAAGATTTTTTAAATTAAAAATACTTTTTATTTTTTCTGGTTCAGAAAAACTAAAACCAACATAAATTGAAAAATCATATTTTTTTTTATATTCTATTTCCGCTTCTGCTAATGCAGATTTACAATCAAAACACCAATTAACAGGTTTTAATCCATGATAAACATAACCTTTTTTAAAAATAATACCAAATGCACGTAATTCATTTGCTTCATTTAAAAAATCCATAGTTTTATATGAATTATCCCACTCTCCTAATATACCAAGCCTCATAAAATCCATTTTTTGTTGTTCAATTTTTTCATAAGCTAAGGCTCTTGCTTTATTTTGAATTTCAATTGGAGATAAATTTTTACCATATAATTTTTCAATTTGAATTTCTATAGGCATACCATGACAATCATAACCAGGTACATATTGAGCATCAAAACCATCCATATTATAAAATTTAACAATTATATCTTTTAAGATCTTATTAACTGCATGTCCAATATGGATATCTCCATTAGCATATGGAGGACCATCATGTAAAATAAATTTTGGTCGATTAATAGATGCTTTTCTAATTTGATGATATATTTTTTTTTCTTGCCATTTTTTTATCCATCCTGGTTCACGTTTTGATAATTCCCCTCGCATTGGAAATATTGTATTAATTATATTTATTGGATATTTATTTTTTATATTTTTTTGTTTATTTTTTTTAATAAAAATTAGTGCATTATTATTTTTTTCTTTCATAATTAAATTAATTTAATTAGTATATGTATTATTTAATTAATTACCTTAATAAATTTTGTAACTTTAATATTATTCTTAAAAAAATTTTAAAACTATATTTTTCTCCTTAAAACTACATTTCTCCCCATACACCATTTAATATCGCTAAAGCAACTAAACTAGCAGTTTCAGTTCGTAATATACGTTTCCCTAATGATAATATAATTACTCCACATTCATATGCTAAATTTTCTTCTTTTTCAGTAAAACCACCTTCCGGACCAATTAATAATTCCACTTCTTGTGGACTTTGATTATTTGCCCAGCATGATAATTTTTTTCTCCCTCTAGGAGAGAGTAATATTCTTGCACAAGAAATTTTAGATATTAACCAATTATTAAAATAAATATTAGGAGCTAAAACAGGTAATATATTTCTTCCGCTCTGTTCTGTGGCAGAAATTATTATATTTTTCCAACGAATTCTTTTTTTTATAATACGCTCATTATTTAATTGAATTATACAACGATTTGTTATAATTGGTTGTATAATTTTCACACCAAGCTCCACCGATTTTTCAATAATTAAATCAAATTTACGATTTTCAGGTAATGCTTGAACTAATGTAATTGTATATGGTAATTCAATTTCACGAAATAAAAAAGAAATTATTTGAATCAAAATTTTTTTTTTAATTGATATTAATTTAGCAATATATTCACCACCAAAACCATTAAACAAGATAATTGTATTTTTATATTTTACACGTAATACATTTAAATGATTTACAATATTGTCAGGTAAATATAAATATTGACCAATTATAAATGGAATAGGATAATAAAAACGTAACATTTTTATACTTCAAAATTTATCATTAATAATTTAAATCAAGTTAAAAAAATGTTTTAATTAATACTTTATACTTTTATTTTTTACAAAATTACGACGTTTAATGAAAAATGATTTTAATAATTTTTCACATTGTTTTTGCATAACTCCACCAGTCAATATAGTATGATGATTTAATTTTTTTTCCTGAAACAAATTAATAATAGAACCACAAGCTCCTGTTTTAAAAGAAGGAGTTCCATAAATAATTTCACCTAATCTTACATGAATAATTGCTCCAGCACACATCGCACAAGGCTCTAAAGTTACATATATTTTATAATTTTTAGAAAAACGATAATTATTTAATAGTTTAGAAGCCATTCTTAGTGCTATAATCTCAGCATGAGCAGTTGGATCATTTCGAGTAATTTGTTGATTATATCCATATGAAATTACTAAATTATTTTTAACTAATACCGCTCCAACCGGTACTTCTCCGGCTATCAAAGCAAGCTTAGCTTGCAATAAAGCAAGTCTCATAAATTTAATAGAATTCATTAATTTTTTATATTTTTTAAAAAAATATTTTTTTAATCTTAAAATAAGAATATAATAATATAATAAAATTTTTAAAAAATTTAGGAATAAAGGCGCGTAGCTCAGATGGTTAGAGTCCTACCTTGACATGGTAGAGGTCGTTGGTTCGAATCCAATCGCGCCTATTTTTTTTAAAATTTCTTTTAATTACACTCATTCAACATTAAATAATTTATAAAAATTATCACTAGTATATTTTCCAATTTCAGTTACAGAGGTATTGCGAAAATTTGCAATAAATTTTGCTATATCATATAAAAAAGCAGGTTCATTAACTTTACCCCTATGAGGAATTGGAGAAAGATACGGAGAATCAGTTTCAATTAACATATTTTTTAATGAAATCGACCCCATTACTTTTTGCAATATTTTAGAATTTTTGAACGTAACAATACCTGAAAAAGAAATATAAAAACCTAGTTCTATTATTTCTCTTGCTACATCTAAAGACTCTGTAAAACAATGTATTACCCCCCCTGCCCCCCCCCCCATTTTTGGGATTGCTTTTTCTTCTTTAAGTATTTTTATAATATCATTAGTAGCTAGACGATTATGAATAATTAGTGGTTTTTTTGTAATTAAAGATGCTTTAATATGAGCACGAAAACGTTGATGTTGTAATTTGATTAAATTAGTATCTTTTAAATTAAAATAATCTAAACCAGTTTCTCCAATAGCAATAATTTTAGGATCAGAAGATAAGGATACTATTTTTTCTAAATTAGGTTCTTCTAAGTTTTTATTATACTTTGGATGTATTCCGATTGAGGCGTAAATATTAGAATAGTCATGTGTTAAGGAAAGAATTCTTGATAAATCTGTTAGGTTAACCGATGCACATAATATTTTGTTTACCATTTTTCTTTCCATGTTTTTTAATACTTCTGGTAAACGTGTATATAGTTCATTAAAATTAATATGACAATGAGAATCAATAAGCATGAATTATTTATTGTATTATTAATATATGGCGGAGTGGACGGGATTTGAACCCGCGACCCCCGGCGTGACAGGCCGGTATTCTAACCGACTGAACTACCACTCCTTATTTATTTTACAATTTTTTTAAAATATGGTGGGTGTTGAGAGAATTGAACTCCCGACCTACGCCTTGTAAGGGCGTCACTCTACCAACTGAGCTAAACACCCTAATATTATTTAAATTTTATTTTAAAGTATTTTTTGATTTTTTTCCACGTTTAAATTTGGAGTTTAGTTTTATTTACTTTCTATTTTAGAATAATGTAAATTAAAATTAGTTAAACATTTTAAATTGAAAAAATATTTTTACCAGAATAATTATAAAATTCACCTAAATCTTCTTCAATTCTTAATAATTGATTATATTTTATTATATTTTCTTGAAAAAAAATTGAGTTAATTTTTATTTGCGATGCATTAGCACCAAGAGTAATATCGATTATGCTGGAATCTTCTGTTGTATTTATATCACATGAAATTATTATATTATATCCAAATTTTTTTATTTTTTCAATATTTTTTAGAATTTCAGTTAATGTATTATATTGATTTAATTTTATTAAAATGGAATTATTAATATTTTTTTTCATATTTTTTAAAAAAATTTTATTATTATTAAAAAATAAATTTTTACCAATTAATTGAATTTTGTTTTTTAATTCTTTATTTAAATATTTTTTACCTTCCAAATCGTTTTCTGCTATACCATCTTTAATGCTTATAATTGGATATTTGTTGCATAATGAAATTAATAAATTTATCATTTGAATTGAATTTAATTTTAAATTTTCATTTAATTGGTAAAAATTATTTTTATAATATTTATTAGAAGAAAAATCTAAACCAATTGCTATTTGTTTTCCTGCTTCGTACCCAGATTTTTTAATTGCTTGTAAAATATATTTTATTATTTTTTCTGTTTTTTCTAAATTTTTGTGATCATATGAAAATTTATTTTTTATATTTTTTTTTATAAAAAGTATTTTTTTGAATATTTTAATTACTTTAATTCCATAATGAATCGCTTCTTTAAAACTAGAAGCTCCAATTGGAATGATCATAAATTCTTTAATTCCCAATTCATTAAAACATATTTTATTATTAGTATTAGTAATGCCAAATATTGGAACAGGTATACTGATTTCTCTGCTTCCGCTTATATAACGATATAATGGTAGGCCAAGTTCATTAGACGAAGCTTTAGCGATTGCAATTGAAACAGAAAGTAATGCATTTTTTATAAATTGTGATTTATTTTTACTTAAATTAGTTAAAGTATAATCTAAAAAAAATTGTTCATTAGAAGAAAAACCCATAATAGCTTCAGAAATTTCTGTGTTAATATATTTACAAGATTCTAATGTTTCATTTTTTTTTATTAAAAATTTGGATGATATAGATGCGCGACCTAAAATACCGGATTCTAATAATATATCGCATTCAATAGCAGGAAAACCTTGTGAATCTATAATTTCTCTTCCAATAATATCTACAATTGCACTCATTAATTTTCCTAAGGTTTTATGAAATAAAAATTTTTTTATGAAATAGTAAGTAGATTAAATTAATGATTAATATATTTTGTATTAATAAAAAATTTTTTATATATTTA